>CAIPWS010000116.1 GCA_903868845.1 uncultured bacterium | reverse complement strand
CTCACGTTTTGCTAGGTTAGGGAAGACACCACCGTATGCACTATGAAGTTCTGCTTGTGAATGCACAAGAGATGAGATGACACGATATTCATCTTTGCCACGTGTCTCTATAAGAGCCAGCGCCGTCTCGTCGCAGGATGTTTCAATGCCAAGAATGATCATATTATTTGCAGTTTTCATTAAAGAGACTAACGATTTCATGTAGTTTTTCTCTGTCTATATCGTTAAGTTCGTATCCTCCAGTTTGAATGCGTATGCCTATACTATCATCGCAATAACGAAATCTCATCTCCCCATATTGTTGCAATGACCAATCATTGATGCTTGTTCCAATTTTTTTAGCAGCCATTTTCATAAACGTATCTAAAGCATTTTGATCTGCAAAGACCCGATCAGTCTCCGTATATAGTCGGACTTCATTATGAGCATAATTAAAAATTCTTAATTGAGGCATCAACTTCTCAGCTGTTGGTTGCTGTTCTATTTTGGGGGTTAAGCCTTGTTCTCTATCTGGCATGGTATTTTCTATGTGCGCGATACAGGATTCGAACCTGTGACCCTCCCCACGTCAAGGGGATGCTCTACCAACTGAGCTAACCGCGCGAATGTGTTGCAAATTGCTGACGTCATTAATATAGCAGAAAATAGGAATAAATCTATAGCTCTCAGATATTTTCAACAGATAATAATTAAACTCACTTGCTATATATTTGAGTCCATATGGATCGAAACTCCACCAGTTGGTGGAGTTTCTCGGAGCCCGTAGGCCAGTGTGATCACATTTTAGCAAAAGTGAGATTATTGTCAAGAAAAATATAAAAGTCATTACTAGAAACCCTTGACAATAGGCCATATAATGTGCTATACTGAGTGTTGAATTTCAGAAAATAAGCCAATCAAAAAAAGAAAGAAAAGAAAGAGGTACGTTAAAAAATGAATACAGAAAAAGATAAAGTGGCAAAAAAGCCACTGTCGGTATCGTCGGTGATTGAGATGGCCGGTAACATGGTCGAATCAACTCGGATGACCTGGCGAGAAAGTAAGAGCCTTGTCATATTGTTACTCGCAGCGACCGTCCTGATGACAGCGATGTCATTTTTACGGTCTGGAGCAAATGGCCTAGTGGTCAACGAACTTACAAAGTCGGGCTTGAAAGGTGTTGTCACCTCCGACTTGGCAATGAAAATAGGTTTACTGATGCTTGCGTATGCTTTGCCAGAAATCATGTCGGCCTTACGTCGATATTGGGAAAAGCGAATGCACATGATCATGTCGGAGCGTTTCGAAATGATGATTTTGAAGAAACGTTCTGAACTTGATCTTGCGCGGCATGAGGATCCAGAGTTCCAGGACCTGACAAATCGGGCTGGTGAACGCGGAATCTTTTCCATGATAAACCTCATGGAAAGTCAGTATGAGCTGTTTGCGTCGATTGTTAGTTTGGTCATCGCCTCAACTATCTTGTTGTCGATAGATGGCCGGTTGTGGATCATTGTGGCCATTGGCGAGATTCCGTCTTTGATTGCTCAGTTCAAATATAGCCACAACGTGTGGGATATCTACGACACGCAGTCAGCTGTACGGCGTAAGTTCTTCCACCTGAGAAACAAGTTCAACGGACAGAATAGTTTGTTCGAACTGCAGGTGTTTCGAAATGCGAGACATTTTCTTGGACTTGTCGGGAAGATGTTGAAGGACTTCAATGATGAGCACAAGAAAAATGATCGGAAGAAGTTTCGTGCTGACGTCTTGGCTCACCTGGTCTCGACATTGGCTATCGGCACGTCCATGATCATCATCATCATGAAGGTGGTGAATGGTGATATGCAAGTTGGTACCTGGTTGTTTATCGCGGCGACATTGTTCAGTTTTCAGAATTCATTTTCTGCGCTGTTCAATGGACTAGCTCGTCAGTACGAGAATAGTTTGTTTGTCACAGATATCCGAAAGGTGCTGGCGACAAAGCCGATGATTGAACGGCCAACAAACGGTATCAAGGTTTGCAGCGGTAAGATCCCGACGGTGACGTTGGAAAATGTTACCTTCGCATATCCCGGTCAGACGACACCAGTGCTCAAGGATGTTTCGCTTACGATTCGGCCTGGGGAGATCCTGGCTATCGTGGGTGAAAATGGCGTCGGAAAGACGACATTGGCCAAATTGTTGTGTCGAGTTTATGACCCACAATACGGTCGTATCCTTATCGATGGTGTTGATCTGAAAGAGATTGACCTCGATTCCTGGTACGAAAGCCTGGCCCTACTTGGACAGGTCTATGGTGAGTACATGTTCACGGTAGATGAGGTGATCGGACTCGGTCGGACTGATGTTCCATTGCGACGTGGTGATGTGTTGCAAGCAGCACAGTTCTCTGGAGCAGATGGCTTCATTGAACAATTGCCAAATCAGTATTCGCAGCAGCTGGGTCGAGAATTCGGTGGTGTCGACTTGTCAAAAGGACAAAACCAACGAATGGCTCTATCCCGGTGTATTTATCGGGAACCACAGTTTGCTATCCTTGATGAGCCGACGGCGGCGACAGATGCAAAAGCTGAGGCTGCAATCTTCGAACGATTGTATAGCCGACGAGGAAAGGCATCGGTTGTCCTTGTCTCGCATAACTATGCGAATGTTGTCAAAGCAGACAGGATCTGTGTAATAGAAAAGGGAATGATCATTGAGCTCGGTAGCCATGCTGAGCTCATGGAAAAGGAAGGCGTTTACGCCCGACTCTTCAGGCTTCAAGCCGATCGTTTCCAAGACTAAACTGTTTCTGTATGCTATCATCGTGCGCCCTGTGAAAATGGGGCGCACTTTTGTTTTAGTATTTTCATTACAGAATGAAATAGATTACACCATTTGATATCCGTGCTTCTTAAGCAATTTTGTAAAATCACTTTCATTTAAGGCACTAACACTAAGTTCGCTGAAGTAAAGTGGATTTACAATATCCTTATTTGAATGAGTTATCTTGATGGCACCGAACCAGCAATCTTTAATTGAGATTATTTGTGATTTTTTTAGAGATAAATCCTTTCCTGCAAACATAAATTGATCAAGAAATTTGATTTCATTTTCTTCAATAATAGCTTCAGCTGTCGCGTAAGCAGCCAATATAAACCAAGGAAATGAATAAAATATAGCCCACAATACATTACTACTACACACTCCTTGAAATTTAT
>CAIPWS010000115.1 GCA_903868845.1 uncultured bacterium | reverse complement strand
TGCCTGTTTGATTGGATTGCCCACATCAATTATTGACTGCCATATTTTAGCCGTTTCATCTTGATTTTCGATGTTTGCCCCTGGTAGAGCTTTTAGCGTAAAACCATAACGTTCTGCCAAGCCGGAATAATCTCGTCCGGCATTATCTGTAACAACAAGTGTAACTTCATGACCGGCTTTGGTTAGTCCGGTTGCCAATGCGATAAATGGTCTAATGTCTCCTTCACTGCCCCAAGCCTGTAGTCCAATTTTCATTTGTTTTCCTCCAAACGAATCTGCTCTTTTCCTTTGTCGGTAAGCATAATGTTGATAAGTAAGCGGATAAGGTCAACGCCTTCTACCATATTTTCCTGCGTATATTCGTCTCCACTCACTTCAAGAAACGTAGGAAAGAATAATGCGACTAACCAAAAAATCTTGCTAAGTCGAATTGTATCTGTTGGTGATAATTCTCTGTAAAAACCATCCGTGATAGCTTTTCGTAAATCTCTATTCAAATTATTAACTTGTTGCTGGTGGATGGCATGGAACTTTTCACGCAACTGAGGGTCATTCATCAGTATGATAGGCAGGTCACGTTTCAGGAAGCGATAACGCCAATTTAGTGTGTTTAGGAATGCGAGGGATGCTTCAATTGGTGATGTGGTGGTCTGCTTCGTAGCATTCGATATTTTATCTTGCTCGCTGATATATAAAAGGGCTTGGTCGAAGAGGGCACGAATAATCTCTTTCTTGTTGTTGTAATGATAATAAAGATTACCAGGACTGATGACACACTGAGAAGCTATATGGTGGGTTGAAACCTCAGACACCCCATTCTCATTGAATAATTTGAGTGCTGTTTCGAGAATTCGGTCTTTGGTTCGCAATTGGACGCCTCCTACATTAGACTACTAAGTCGTATATAGACTAAACCGTCTAATTTTCAATTGCAATACTTAATTGGCACAGTTGAGGCTATCTTGGCACTTGAAATTGTATTGTTTCGGTTTTTTTGTGGCACAGTTCTTTGCACAGCAGATATTTTGCACAAAAAAAGGCACCTGGTAGAAGTCAGCATTGTCCGGTTAGGTTTTTGCATGGTTCTTTGAGAATAAAAACTTTAGAAAATTTTCTTGATGCTGCATTTTTTACTTGACATTAGGTGAAAAACTTGGTCGGCCGCAACTCGTAACTATCTGATATTATTTGAGATACGAAATGCGGCCATTCAGACGACTGACACAAAGACGAAAATCAGGTGCTTTTAAGATGTTGCTCTCCCCGGTTGTTAAACAATACAATCAAAAAAACAGACTTGAGTCTCGGGGAGATCGACCCTTGCAAATGAATTTCGACGACCAACTAAAAGCCCTGATTTTCTTACACCTTCAGGAGTACTCATCGGGCCGGGAACTACTTCAAGCCCTTGAGCAGGACGATTTTGCAAAGGAATGCGTTGCCCCGCCCAAGGGGATTAAAAAAAGCTCTTTCTTCGAGGCGATCAACAATCGCGGGCTTGAACAGCTTTGTGACGTTTTTAACAATCTTGTCAAGCAAGCCGCCGGCGTACTACCGGCCGAATATGCTCATTTTGGCAACTTGGTTGCCATAGATGGCTCTTTGGTAGATTCTGTCCTGTCCATGGAATGGGCAGATTATCGGAGCGGCTCAAAGAAAGCCAAGGCACATATTGGTTTCGACATAAATCTGGGTATTCCCCGTAAAATATACCTGACCGACGGCAAAGAAGGTGAACGACCCTTTGTTGACAAGATTATCGACAAAGGTGAAACCGGTGTCATGGATCGTGGTTACCAGAGCCACGCATACTTTGACCTGTGGCAAGAGGCTGAAAAATATTTTGTCTGCCGTATAAGAGAGAATACTCACAAGACTGTTGTTAGAGAGAATCTAATCAAATCTGACAGTATTGTATTCTACGACAGTATAGTTCTTCTTGGCACCAAAGGAGTAAACCAGACCAAGAAAGAACTGCGCCTTGTCGGTTACCGAGTTGACGGCAAAGATTTCTGGATCGCAACCAACAGACACGACTTAACGGCCGAAGAAGTGGCTCAGGTCTACAAGCTACGCTGGAACATAGAGACGTTCTTTGGTTGGTGGAAGCGCCACCTTGGCGTGTATCACCTGATAGCCAGAAGCGAATATGGCCTTATGGTTCAGCTACTTGGTGGCCTCATCACGTACCTTTTACTTGCCATCTATTGCCGAGAGCAGCACAAAGAGCCTGTCAGTATCACCAGAGTTCGTGAATTACGCAATCAGATTGCCAATGAAGCAACAGAAGAACTACAGAGGCAACAAACTCGAAAACAGAGCCGAACTAACAAAAATAAACGGTTAAAGCCAAAACGACGCCGTGCAAAAACCTAACCGGACAATGCTGACATATTACCCGACCTACTGCAACTCCTTTTGCATCTCCGGTGGCAGTGTGGCCTTCAATTCAACAACTTTGATTTTCAACCTTCTCCAGGCACGGATACCATAAATGACCGCAGCAGCCATCAGCACATGCTTGACCATCAGTGCCGGTACCTGCAGCTTGTCGGCAAAATGATTCCACTCAAAGCTTGCGTAAAAAATAGTACGGGGCACCCCACCAAGAATGATCCACCAGAGTGAAAAGCGGAAGAATTTAACCATCTGACGGTGCATCTTCAGGAAGAACAGTGTCGCAACCGGCGAGTTCATTTCTGCCTCTATGCGCACGATAACATGCAGTACAAAAGCACTGGCCAGATCG
>CAIPWS010000114.1 GCA_903868845.1 uncultured bacterium | reverse complement strand
GTTTGACGAATTCTTCCAAAATCGTCTTCATGGAAAGTGTATGAGGAACACCGTCAACAAGAGCCACCATGTTCACGTGGAATGCCTCTTCAAGTTGAGTATGCTTGTATATGAGGTTTAGAACTTTTTCTGGGAATGAACCTTGTTTAAGATCTATAGCGATACGGATATCTTTGTCTGATTCATCGCGAAGAGCACGAACACCCTCGACAACCTTGTCACGAACAAGATCAGCTATCTTGATGATGAGCTCAGACTTATTTACACGAAATGGAATCGAAGTGATGATGATCTGGAATTGACCTTTCTTGTCTTCCACGATCTCGGCTTCACCACGAACGGTGATACTTCCGCGTCCAGTTGTATAAGCATGGCGAATATCTTTTTCACCATAAGCAACAGCACCGAGTGGAAAATCTGGTCCTTTTATGAAATTGAATAGATCTTCGGCGGTCGCATCTGGATTGTCTATCATATGTGTCGTAGCGTCGACAACTTCACGAAGATTGTGCGGAGGAATATTTGTCGCCATACCGACGGCGATACCAAGTGTTCCATTCAAAAGAAGATTTGGAACTGCGGTTGGAAGGACGACTGGCTCTTTCTTTGTACCATCATAGTTTGGACGGAAGTCGACAGTATTTTTCCCAATATCACGCAGAAGTTCACTAGACAAACGTGACATGCGAGCTTCTGTATAACGCATAGCAGCTGCGGGATCACCGTCAACTGTACCGAAGTTACCCTGACCTTGAATGAGCGGATTGCGCATAGTAAATGGTTGCGCCATCTTCACGAGAGATTCATATATCGCGGCGTCACCGTGTGGATGGTAACTTCCCATGGCGTCAGAAACTGGAACTGCAGACTTACGGAATTTTGCTTGATACGTAAGACCTTTCTCGTGCATAGCATAGAGAATGCGACGATGCACAGGTTTCAAACCATCGCGAACATCTGGAAGTGCACGGTCAGTGATAACAGACATGGCGTAGTCTAGAAAAGACTCACGCATCTCTGTCGTGATACTGCGATTTATGACACCGGCACCTGCAGCTCTAGCTGAAATAGGCGCAGGTTCTGCTGCGTCATTTTTGCTTGTTTTTTTATCGATATTTTTTGTCATTTTGTGAACATATTATAGCAAATATGAGTGATTAAGTCGTGTTGACGTTGACGTATTAGTGTGATATTATCTGTGCAGTAAAGTTTTTTTGAGATATGTGTGCTATCTCCAACAAATCATGAGGACATGTTCCTCGGCACATTCAGAAAGTGGAGGTTCAAAATGAAGAATCAAAACAATAGTCTGAAAGAACTAAAGTTGGTGTTGTTGTTTGTGTTAAGTGTCGTTGTTGTTTGTACAGCGATTGGTGGCCCGATCATAGTCCATTTCCACAACAAGTACGCCCGGTTCGAAAAGGTGTTCTCGGTCAAGTATCCGACAGCACCTGATGGTCACGCCGTGTGCCGTTCGAACGTAATCGCTGTGTTACTGGAAAAGCAAGTCCGGCTACACAAAAACTCGGAGGTCTTTGAAAAATTTAAAACCGAGATTTCAACAGAGCTGGCTGGTCTAAATATCCATTCGTGCACGAATACAATGGAACGCCTAGCAATTACACCGGTGTGTGTGATGAATGCCATTGATCGCCGAAATGCTGGAGGAGCCTCCATTTCAGAACGTGCTACCACGCTCATCAACGAGCAAGCTGACTTGGAAACAGCGTTTGAAATGGCCGATGAAGCGGGGTTCGTCGAAGAAACCCGTTTCTTGGGATGGCAACCGAAATATTATGATGGTGGTGGATTCATGTGAGCTCTGCTCGCAACAAAAGAGAACTGACTCTGCGTTGCGAGCAGTTTTCTTTTACAAAAATTATAAATTCATTGGACTACTTCCCAGGACTAACTTCTATAGATGAATAGGTGATCTTCTTTGGAGCAAAAAATATATTCTTTATATCGCCAAAAAGTGAACCGACACTAGCCAACATAGATTGAGCTGGGGCACCAGCATTGTCTACTGCATTTGCGACAGCAGCTGTGGCAGAATCTGTAGCCGATGAAGTCATGCCTGTCGTACCTGCCAACCAGAAAAGAAATATGACCAATGTAAGTGCGGCCGATGACCACAAAGCTATCTGCTTGCGGATATGCTCTGGCTTTGTCTTTAGATTTTCTATGTGAGCTTGAATGTTCATAATTGAATTGTTGAATAGTTAAATTGTTACCTTGTTGAATTAACCTAATCGTACTACTCTTTTTCTAGAATGACAACCTCTGCATCCTTACCTTCTAGATCCTTTTTCTTCAATGTCAGCTTTGCAATAGGTGCTGGATTCTCCCCTGCTTCTTTCAGAAAAACTTTCAAAGCATCTTTGGCACCGAGATCTCCGTAATGTATAGGAATAATGATACCAGGTTCCATCGAAACAGCCAGCTTATACGCTTTTGCGGCATCAAGAACACCATTGCCACCTATCGGCACAAACAATATATCGACGTCATCTATCTCCTCATCTGTTTCTTTCGGCAAATCCGTCTGGTTCACACCACCAAGGAAACAAATATTCATACCCTCTAGCTCGACTGTATATATAGTATTGATAAATTTATCTTTGCTAGCTGTTGTACCTCCGTCATAATTTGATTCTGATGGAAGACCTTTTATGAAAACTCCGCGAACTTCGTACTCACCAGGACCTGTTATGGAAAATGGCTTCTTGTCACCGAAAGTGACTTGATCAGCGCCGTTCATGTCGGGATTGTTGAGAGATGACAAAACTATATCTGCACCAAACTTCGCTGACTTCAAAGATGAGTCTTTCGAGATAGGATTGAAAGCAAGGATAGTATCTCCGAACTGAACTTTCACAAATTCTC
>CAIPWS010000113.1 GCA_903868845.1 uncultured bacterium | reverse complement strand
TGGTAAAACGATTTTTTTCTGCAATGGGACGAGAGATACGCGGTCTTCATGAGGCCGCTTATGTTCTAGCTTTTTTCGCTTTGCTTTCATCTGTACTTGCACTTTTCCGTGACAAACTTTTAGCTTTCACTTTCGGTGCTAGTCACTCTCTAGATATTTATTACGCAGCGTTTCGAGTTCCAGATTTCATTTTTGCTCTTATAGGATCTTTGGTGTCTGCATCGATACTGCTTCCATTTTTCATAGACTCATTTAGTAAGAGTCATGAAGAAGGCAAATCTTTTTCAGATGCTATCTTCACAACTTTCTTCATGGTGATCATAGCTATAAGCATCATCATATTTATCCTAGCACCTTGGATAATTCCTTTCGTCTTACCAGGTTTCGCACATGATCCTGCTTTGCCACAACTTATCTTGGCGATGCGTATCATGCTTCTTTCGCCGATCTTTCTTGCTCTCTCAAACCTATTCTCAAGCCTTACACAGATGCGTCATCGTTTTTTGGTTTATGCATTGTCACCAGTTATGTACAACTTGGGCATCATTGCCGGAGTCTTTTTCTTGTATAGATTTATAGGATTGGCAGGATTAGCAGTCGGAGTGGCCTTGGGTGCATTTTTACACATGGGAATACAGATTCCATTTCTTCGACATGAAAGGTTGTTGCCGAAATTTACGGCAAATCTACAATGGGTGAAGATACGTCATATACTTCTCACCGCATTTCCTCGCACAATCACTTTGTCTGCAAATGAATTGGCAGAATTTATATTTATTTCAATGGCTTCACTTTTGACGGCCGGTTCCATTTCTGTTTTCAATCTAGCTTTCAATCTGCAGTCAGTTCCACTTGCTCTTATAGGTGTCAGCTATTCTTCTGCTGTTTTTCCAACATTGTCGAAGTTGTACTATGAAAAGAATACCGAAGCCTTTTTGCAGAAAATGGTCACAGCAGCAAGGCATATCATATTTTGGTCAATGCCTATTACGATTCTGTTTATAGTTTTACGTGCTCAGATAGTTCGTGTCATATTGGGTGCAGGAAAGTTCGACTGGGCTGATACTCGTATGACAGCGGCCATGCTTGCTCTCTTCATCATCTCCACAGTTGGTCAAAGTCTCATCGTCCTCTTCGTTCGTGCTTTCTATGCTGAAGGTAAGACTGCTAGACCTTTGCTCATAAACATCATATCAGCGTGTACTATCATCGTTCTTGGTTTCGTTTTGATCCACGCTTTCGACCATGTACCAGTCTTCAAGTTTTTCATAGAAGATCTGTTGCGTGTCAGTGGTCAGAAGGGTACAAATGCTCTCATGCTGGCCTTGGCATATTCTATTGGTGTCATCTTGAATACGGTTCTGCACTGGGTCACATTTGAGAAATCTTATAAAGGTTTCAGTAAGCCAGTTCTAGAAACTCTTTTCCATAGTTTTTCCGCATCGGTTATAGCTGGATTCATCTCGTTTATGGGACTACGTATCTTCGCCATGGTCTTTCCATTGGAAAAAGTTTGGGGAATATTTATGCAAGGTCTATGTTCTGGAATTATTGGCTTGGCAATAGGTGTCTGTGTTCTGTATCTGCTCAAGAATGCGGAACTCGCTGAGGTTTGGCGTACTCTACATAGTAAGATTTGGAAAGTGAGAGTTCCTCCTGCTGAAGTGGAGAGGTTGTAAGTGTTTGTAAAAATGGTTGTGATGATTGCAAATATTTCTTGCGTGATATAATTGCGTTCATGGAACCAGATATTTCAAAGATTTTAGAAAATGACCACGATTGGTGGAGTCAAATAAAACAACGCATCAACTTTAAAAAGGAAGATGTGTTATTTAAGCAAGGAGAGATTTGGTGGTGTAGTTTGGGATTGAATCTTGGTGAGGAAATATATGGAAAAGGACTTAGATTTACAAGACCAGTATTAATATTTCGCAAATTAACTCACAGCTCTTTTGTTGGGCTGCCGTTAACTACTCGTAGTAATGTGGGAACATGGTATGTTGAGATAATATTTAAGGGTGCAAAAAACTGGATTATGCTTAATCAGACACGATCTATGGATAAGAAGCGTCTTACTAGGAGAATAGGTACTCTTGATGACGTGCAGTTCTCTCTGGTAAAAAGGAGGTTCATAGAATTTTACTCTTCTTAAATAGTCACCCCGCCAAGAAGGCGGAGTTCGGTGGGAAATCCCAAATTGTGCACTAAGTGTAGCAGGCTGAATGCCGTTGTCAATAATGGATTAAAAATGCTATATTTCAATAGCTTTTATGGCTAAATGGCTGGCCATTTATTAAAATGAATTTATCTCACATTCGTAATTTCTCTATCATCGCTCACATCGACCACGGAAAGTCGACTCTGGCTGACCGCATGCTCGAGATTACAGGAACTATTGAGAAGCGAAAAATGCAGGAGCAGGTTTTGGACTCAATGGAACTTGAGCGCGAACGTGGTATCACGATAAAGATGCAGCCAGTCCGCATGAAATGGCAAATCGCTGATGGTAGCGAATACACCCTGAACCTCATCGACACTCCTGGACATATAGATTTCTCTTATGAAGTCTCTCGTTCGCTTCGTGCTGTAGAAGGCTCAATACTTCTAGTCGATGCCACTCAAGGAGTCCAAGCTCAAACGCTTACAACTCTCAACATGGCGCGTGAGGCTGGATTAGTCATCATACCGGTTGTGAGTAAGATCGATTCTCCACTCGCTCGTATCGACGATGTGGTCAAAGAGGTGAGCCAGCTTCTAGATTGTAAAGAATCAGATGTTGTGAAAGTTTCCGGAAAGACTGGCGAAGGCGTTGCCGATTTATTGAATGAAGTCATAAAGCGTGTACCGTCTCCAAGTATAGAATCTGGTGCGCGTAACGACGAGGTTGCAAGAGCCGCAGAAAGAGAAGGTCATTTCCGTTCTCTTATTTTCGATTTTCAATATTCAAACCATACAGGGGTTATAGTCTATGTCAGAGTCTTCAATGGTTCGGTAAAAAGACGCGACAAACTTGTTTTCAAAATTGCTGAGAGGGAATTTGAAGCGATAGACGTCGGTATATTTACTCCAGATGAAACTCCAACAGAATTTCTTGGAGCAGGTGAGATAGGATATATAGTGACAGGTATAAAAGAACCTGGAGTGGCGTCTGTCGGTGATACTGTGGCTTCGACGAAAGATACCGAGCCTCCTATGCATGGATATGCAAATCCAAGACCGGTTGTCTGGGCTTCTATTTATCCAGAAAGTCAGGATGATTTGCCACTATTGAAACAAGCACTTGGACGTCTGAAACTTTCTGATTCATCATTTACATATGAAGAAGAATCTTCTGGAACTCTTGGAAAAGGTTATAGATGCGGTTTTCTTGGAATGTTACACCTCGAGATAGTTACAGAACGTCTACGTCGTGAATTCAATCTCGAACTTGTGGTCACTATGCCAACTATCACTTATGAAGTGAAGTTGAAAAATGGAAAAATGTCCAAGATATATTCCCCAGCACTTTTTCCAGATGATAATGATATAGCCGAAGTCTTCGAACCTATCGTGGCAATGAAGATTATCACTCCACCACAATATATTGGTGGTCTCATGAAACTTCTTTATGATCATGAGGGTGAGGTGATGGCTACAGAAAATTTCGGTGACAACAGAACTATTCTTGTACTCCATATGCCTCTTCGTGAGCTCATGCGTAACTTCTTTGACGAGGTAAAGAGCGTTTCTTCTGGTTATGCCTCAATATCGTATGATATAGACAGTAGTCGCAAAGCGGATGTGGTGCGTATGGATGTTCTCGTTGCAGATGAGCCGGTGGCAGCATTTACGCGTGTGGTCTCACGCCGCCGTGTTCCAGAAGATGCTGAAGAAACTGTTGAAAGGCTACACAAGATATTACCTCGTGAATTGTTTACATATAAAGTTCAAGCTAGTGCATTTGGACGTATTCTTTCATCCCGCACGCTTTCTGGTGTGAAAAAGGATGCTGCAGGGACATTGTCTGGTGGTGACATTACCAGAAAGATGAAGTTGCGTGAAAAACAAAGAGAGGGCCGAAAGCGCCTCAAGGAGCATGGACACGTGATCATTCCTCAAGAAGTTTTCGTGAAGATGATGCGTAGTGGTGACTAATATGACGCACGCGTGTGCGTATTAGTTTGTTCTCAAAGCTGGAAAATACAAGAGGATCATGCTTATGATCACTAGTACAGTGACGACAACCAATGTGACCCCCATAGCTTTTTGTGTTTTTTGGTGAAATAACATAACGAATCTAGTATACTGTGATATATGCAAAACAGCAACTCGAAGACTGGAAATAGGAAATATTGGTGGAGACTGTTACACAATCCATTTATAATGATTCTTGGATTGGCTATTTTGTTTTTTGTGGCTAGGGCCGCTTGGAATGTGCACAAGTCAGCCACCACGGTTAGTTTGAAACTTAGTCAGGCTAGGTCTGAGAAGGAGAGATTGTTAATGGAGCAGAAAAATCTTTCGTCCAAAATAGATGAACTTTCGACACCCGGTGGTCTTGAGTCAGAGTTGCGTATGAAGTATCGTGCGGTGAAAGCAGGTGAGTCTGTGGCGGTGATAGTTGGTAGTGGTACACCTGGAACATCTAGTGAGTTAGGTGTCACAGGTCAGGAGAGTGGAAGTGGCACAGGTTCAGGTGCTGGTGAAGGCGGAGGATTTTGGAGCAGGGTTCTTGGTTTGTTTGGACTTTAAAATTTCAGTGCGCAAAAATGTGCAAAAAATAAGCAGATTGCGGGTATGGTTTAGTGGTAGAATGCGGCCTTCCCAAGGCTGAGACGGGAGTTCGATTCTCCCTACCCGCACAATGATCCGTGAGAAAGCCTGAATGGCTTTCGAGTGGAGCATCATTGCGACGAGGTAGGGAAATCGAACGGCGGAACGTGCGAGGAGAGCACGACGAGCCGTGAGCCGGTGGCTAGCCCGAACGAGACTGGTCGAGTGAGAGGCGAAGCCGATTCTCCCTACCCGCACAATGATCCGTAAGTTTATTTAACTCCCAAAAGGTCACTTAGTTTTGATTCATCAAATCCAACAAGAACTTCACCATCGACATCTATAACTGGAACACCCATTTGACCGGTCTTGTCTATCATCTCTTTGCGCTTTGTGAGGTCAGTAGCGACGTTGTATTCTGTGTACTCTGCACCATTTGCCTTAAAGAAGCTTTTTGCCATATTGCAGTAAACGCAAGTAGGCGTTGAGTATATAGTAATTTTTTTCATATTTTGTTTATATAAGTGTTGGTTTTTATGATCAACACTGTTTTAGATTTGTATTATAGCATGATACAATAGTGCATTGTATGGGTTATTCACATTATATTACCGACATAACTAAGTTTGTGGAGACGGTAGCTATCATTGGGGGATATCCCTTCTTATTTTTGACAGTTCTTCTAGAGGGAGTGCCACTTTTGGGCACATTGGTGCCGGGGCATGTCTCTGTCATCGTAGCAGGTTTTCTTATTCGCATAGGTGTTTTCAATGTCTGGATCACTTGTATATTGGCCGTCGCTGCAGCCGTCTTGGGTGACTATATAGGCTTCTATCTTGGTAGAAGATACGGTTTGTCGCTTATAGATAAGGTTAAGCCTTTCTTTTTCATTACCGACGAACATATAGCCAAAGTTCAAAATCTTCTAGGGAAGCATACTGGCAAAGCTATGCTTCTTGGAAAGTTGAGTCCAGTGACCAGGTCGCTCATGCCATTTATAGTCGGAGCCAATCATGCAGATAAGCACGCAAACGGTAGTGGGGATAAGCAAGAGGAGAAAGAAGCATTGAAGCGTTTTTGGGTGTTTAATATTTTGGGAGGTGGTCTGTGGGCTGTTGGCTCTATACTTTTGGGTTATATCTTCGGTGCCGGTTATCAATTTGCAAATATCTTCACTGGAAAAACCATTCTTTTGGTTATTGGTTTTGCTATCATCATCGCTTGGGGATATCGTTTCGTCAATCTTCGTTTTCATGTATTCAAAAAGTACGAACTTTTCATTCTTATATTAAATATATTGTCACTCTGGACTCTAGCTGAAACCGTTCGAGCAACCCTTGCTGTCACTTCCAATATGGCCAACTTTGACCTTTCTATAAATATTCTTATGCAGCAAGTCACTCCTCTTATAGCAAATATAGCTACTTGGGTGTCAGATGGTGGTGCATTTCTTATTTTTGTGGCAGCGATAATAACTATCGCTTATCTCATACGCAAGAAGAAATGGCGCTCAACTTCTATTTTTGTTTTGTCTCTTGCATCGTCTGCTATCATGATGACTTTCCTCAAAGAATTCTTCATGCGTGCACGACCAGAAGATGCTTTGCAGGTTTTGACCGATCCAAGTTTTCCAAGTGGTCACGC
>CAIPWS010000112.1 GCA_903868845.1 uncultured bacterium | reverse complement strand
TACGGAGTTACCATGGGTGCAGATGGTGCATCACGACTATTATCTATCGCTTTTGAAGAGGCAGTTAAGGTGGCGAAGTAGAATCATTTTTATGAATGAAATTAAATTTAATATATTTCCATTGGGATTACTAAATGAGGACACATTAAATAAATGTTGGCCTGGGGTTACAAAAATTAAAGGCGTGAATGAAGGTCGTTGTGAAATTGTAGATATTGATGGCGAACACGCCTTACAAGTTACTAATGTAAAAGGAAAGTGTGGTCCGAGGGAGGGCGGAGCTTCGTGGAGGTGTATGTTCGGAAAATCATATGATGAGGCTACTGTTGAATATAAAGTAATGGCCGCCAAAGATTTTAGTTTTAAGCGAGGTGGTAAATTACCAGGTCTTTGTGGTGGAACAAATCCAAGAGGGGGAACACATAGATTTTCTGCGAAGGAATGATTTTCAGCACGAATTATGTGGAGGGAACTTGGTCTATTGGTGCAGTATGTATATTACATGGACCAAAAGCCTACCAATAAATACGGTACCAATTTTCTTTGGATGAAGGGGGAAAATAAGAATATGCTTCTTGCATCTAAAGTGTTTGAGACCGTTAGTACTAGATACGATGATCGTTCTTATTTAGAACCCGGTGTTTGGTATACATTCAAAACACGCGTAAAAATGAATACTCCAGGAATCGAAGATGGAAGCATTACCTCATGGCTCAATGATGAACTAGTTCTAGATACAAAGTTACGTTTCAGAAATGACAATTCATTCGCTATCGATTCCCTGCAATTTGTGACCTATTTCGGCGGAAGTGGTGATGAGTGGGCACCTGATAAAGCAGAAAAAATTTATTTCAAAGATATAAAAATTATTTTTCCTGAGTAAATATTTTAGTTACAACACAAAAAATATATCTCTGTGAAGTTTACAACGTAAAATAATTTGCGATAAAATTGTGTATACATGACGAATTCAATTTCAAATCACGAATCTACTGTAACCATTGATGACTTGGCAATTATGATAGCCAATGGTTTTCGTGGTGTCGATAAAAGATTTGAGGCTATTGAGGAAAGATTTTGTGGTGTTGATGGAAAATTCGATGGTTTAGAGAAACGACTATCTTCCCTTGAAAGCAAAGTTGACCAGATGGACATGCGCTTAACTTCACGAATGGATAATATGGTCCTAAATTATGTAAATCAGACGGAATATTCTCATCTTGAAAAACGTGTCAAAAAATTAGAATTTGCTCGGGCTTAGATAGTTGCACCACCTCGTTAAATATTTCGTATTAGTTACTAATTACCCACAGTTGTAAATTTGCCAAGCGACGTTATTTGTATTATTATATTAGTGCAACCAAACCTACGCCTTTGGCGTAAATAAACCATTATGCCACCACTAAACAAATTGACCACAAAAGCTAGGGAAGCCTTGCGCAGAGCGCATGAAATGGCTATTGAACGTGGCCAAAACCACGTAAATCCAGTGCACCTCCTTATCGCCTTACTTCTACAAGAAGAGAGCATGGTGGCCTCTATTTTGGACAAGCTTGAAGTTGATACTCCCATGTTGACTGACGTCACCTTGGAGCACATAGAAGCCCCAGAAGGACCAAACGTTCTTTCTCCTTCATATCAGATATATCTGACTCCAGATCTTGCACAGATCCTCGACAACTCCGTTAAAGTTGCGGAGAACCTGAAGGATGAGTTTATTTCTACAGAACATTTGTTCTTATCTATTTTTGATATTCCATGTAATGCACGCGACATACTCGGCCGTTTCAAGATAGACAGAGAGCAAGTCACACGCGTTCTCGAAGAACTCAAGAAAAATCCACCATCACGCGACAATCAACCAAAGAAGTTTCGCACACTTTATAAATATGCTCGCAGCCTCACGAAGCTCGCTCATGAAAATAAACTCGATCCAGTCATAGGTCGTGACGATGAGATCATGCGCATTATTCAGATCCTTTCACGTCGCACGAAAAACAACCCAATACTTATCGGAGAAGCCGGTGTTGGTAAGACCGCTATTGTCGAAGGTCTCGCACTACGCATGGCTCAAGGGGATGTTCCAGAATCTCTCAAGGATAAAGAACTTGTTTCACTTGATCTCGGATCACTTATCGCTGGTACGAAGTATCGCGGAGAATTTGAAGAGCGCCTAAAAAATATTCTCAAGGAAGTTGAAAAGTCAGACGGTAAGATTATTTTGTTCGTTGACGAGATACACACTATAGTTGGCGCTGGTGCCTCAGAAGGTTCAATGGACGCTTCAAACATGTTGAAGCCAGCATTGGCACGTGGAGAGTTGCGCGCTATCGGTGCTACAACTATAAAAGAATATCAGAAATACATTGAGAAGGATCCAGCACTGACACGTCGTTTCCAACCAGTTCATGTTGTTGAGCCTTCACAAGAAGATGCTATTGCAATTCTCCGTGGTCTCAAAGAGAAATACGAACTTTTCCACGGCGTTCACATAACTGACGACGCTATTGTGTCGGCGGTTAATTTGGCTAGTCGTTATATTACTGACAGATTTTTGCCAGATAAAGTTGTTGATCTCATAGATGAAGCCGCTTCTTCATTGCGCATTTCTCTAGAAAATATGCCACCCTTACTCGAGGAAACTCGTCGTAAGATTATGCGTTTGGAAATAGAGCGCGAAGCATTGAAAAAAGAAACAGATAAGACTGCAAAAGCTCGTATGGCCAAGATTGAGCAGGAGATAGCAGACCTACGCGAAAGTACATCCGAACTTGAACTCAAATGGAAAAATGAAAAGGAGACTATCACAGATATCAAGCGTATAAAGAAAGAGATCGAAGCTATAAAGATAGAATCTGATATGGCTGAGGCTCGTTCCGATCTTGCCAAGGCTGCCGAGATTCGTTATGGAAGTTTGCCAACACTTGAAAAGGAGCTTGAACAGAAGACCAAGCGCTTGAAAAAGTTGCAATCTTCTCGCAGAATTTTGAAAGAAGAAGTAAATTCTGAAGACATAGCTGGTGTTGTTTCGCGCTGGACTGGTATTCCAGTTTCTCGCATGCTCGAATCTGAAGCAAAGAAATTGACACGTATGGAAGATGATCTCAAGAATCGCATCGTTGGTCAGGATGAAGCAGTCACCAAGATAGCTGATACTATTCGTCGTTCACGTGCAGGCATCGCAGATCCGAACAGACCGATCGGTTCATTTATATTCCTAGGACCAACCGGAGTTGGTAAGACTGAGCTTACGAAGGCTCTTGCAGAATTCATGTTCAATGATGAGAAGGCCCTCATACGTGTCGACATGTCCGAGTTCATGGAGAAACATTCTGTTTCGAAGTTGATAGGTTCACCTCCAGGCTATGTCGGTCATGATGAAGGTGGTGGTTTGACTGAGACTATTCGCCATAGACCTTATTCAGTTATATTGTTTGATGAGATAGAGAAGGCTCATCCTGAAGTCTTCAATATCTTATTGCAAGTTCTCGACAATGGTCGCCTCACAGACTCAAAGGGTCGTCTTGTGAATTTCCGCAACTCGGTTATCATCATGACATCTAACATTGGCGCTCAGCACATAGAGCGCATGGAGAAGCTTGGATTTACAAGTAATGTTAAGACAAGTGATCACGATAACTACGAGGCTACCAAGGCCAAGGTTTCTGCTTCTTTGAAGGATTATTTCCGTCCAGAATTTTTGAATCGTGTTGACGACATAATCATATTCGATATTTTGTCGAAGGAGGCCATCAAGAAGATTGTGACTTTGCAGGTTGAGCTTGTCGTGAAGCGTTTGGACGACAAGGGTGTCACCATGACTTTGTCAGATGAGGTTTTGGAATATTTGGCTAAGGAAGGTTACAACCCTCAATACGGCGCACGTCCTCTCAAGAGATTGATCCAAAATAAGATTTTGACACCTGTTGCGAAATTGCTCATAAGTCAGGAAGTTGGAGCTGGTGGAAAAATTGTGGTGACTGCTAAAGCCGCCGCCCTCGGAGCAAATGGAGAAATTAGTAATGCTGGTGAATTCGTCTTCACTGCTCAAAAAGGTGAGTCTTCACGTCGCCGCCGCAAGAGTGGTAGTTCGGTGATGGTTGGGGCAGAGGAGTTAATGAAAAATGAATAGGTGTCTAAACAAATTAATATTTAGCCTATTATAATAGATTTATGTACTATTAAATTTGACTGCGCCTAAATTTCAGACTACTATTT
>CAIPWS010000111.1 GCA_903868845.1 uncultured bacterium | reverse complement strand
CTCCACAACATCGCAGTGTAATTGAGATGCTTGAGTTGGCTGGTATAAAAGATGTTAGTCCAGAAAAAGTTGATAAGTTGGTAAGTGGAGAGGGTGTTGATCCTAGAGATCAAGTCTTTATAACTACATTGTTGGATAATTGGAAGCATGCGGTAAGTCCTATTGATAAGAAGTTTATAGCAAATGAATTTGTTGGAGTAGTAACGAATGGAAAGTATTTGCAGTCAAAGTAGTTAATGGTTTAATTATCAATAAATAAAATATGAAAAAATATATTTGGGGGTTGGTTGTAATCGTAGTAATTGTTGCGATCATCTCAATTAGATCACCATTCAAAAGCTATCCGGTTGCTGTAGAAAATAGACCTTTGCAAATAAGTGCCATACTGTCACTCACAGGCCCAGCGGCTTTCTTTGGTGAAGAGACAAAAAATGGTATGGATCTAGCAAATGCGTCAAATGCCATCAGTATTAACTATGAAGATAGTATGTCTTCTCCAACAGGCGGTGCCTCAGATTTTTCAAAGATTTTAACTGGCCAGAATAAGGACTTAGTTGTTATTTCCTTGAGCTCAGTAGCTAGTGCTGTGATGCCACAAGCAATAAGTGCAGGTGTTCCAGTATTACAAACCTTGGTATCAGCCACAGATGTTGCATCAAAGAGTCCTTACACGTTTAGATATTTCACATCAGGTGGTCAGGAATCACCGATAGCGGCAGATATAGCGCTTAAAGATTTGGCTTCCAAGAAGCCTGCTATGATTTACAGCAATGATGAATATGGTATATCTTACTTCAATGCTTTCAAGTCTAGTCTAGAAAAATCAGGTATTTCTTTGGTCGCATCGGCTACCTTCACGAATAAGGATACAGATTATAGAGATCAGCTGACCAAGATCAAATCAACAAACCCAGACGCGATATATATTATCGGTCTAGATAAAAGTTTGGTTTCAATCATAAAGCAAGCAAAGGAACTTGGAATAAAGGCTAATCTTATTACAAATTGGATACTGTCTAACCCTTCAGTTATAAGTGCGGCCGGCACATTGGCTGATGGTGTTTATCTTACAACTCCAGCATATAATTTTGAGACACCAGATCCCGTCGTTGTAAAATTCAGAACTGATTACCAAGCAAAATATGGAAAAGCTCCTTCGGCTTATGCTGCTATTGCTTATGATATTGTTAATATCCTGTCCAAAGTTACAAAGTCATCCACTGATTCAGGGCTAGATGTTGTTAGTAAGATAAAGGCGCTTGGTAGTTTGAAAGGCGTGATGGGAGATTTGACTATTGATGCCAACAAGGAGATAACATTTGCTTTGTATCCTGCGGTTATAAAGGATGGAAAGATAGTTACTGTTGATCTGAAGTAACTTGACGGTCTGTATATTTTTGCTAATATTAAATTGTGCCTGTAGGACGTAAGTCCTGATCAGCAATGTAGTTGATGACAGGCATATCAGAGAATCTCGCTTTTTGCGGGATTTTTTGATGTATGTTCCATAATTGAATAGAAATGTTTACGACCATTACCGACCTGTCTTATTACCACGCGAATGCTTTTGTTACCAAATATCTTTTCCAGTCCCCAATAATGTACTAGTTTACCTTTTATATTTAGACTTCTGTAAACAATAGATAAGTTTTTGTCCTCAATTATGTTTGTTGCATAAGGGATTAGATTTAATCTGTATATTTGATCTTCGCGGCTCCTTGGCGGTCTCTTGTGTATGAGGTGATTAAATCCTATCGAATTAAAATATACAACCATGTTGTTTAATGAAGCACACTTAATAAACCCGATTCGTTTATATCCACGCTTACGTTCCAAAAGGAAGGATATCCATTGGTGTGTATTCATCCATATATGATACGCCGCCGAAATCAAATTTCGCTCAAAAAGTTCTCAAATTTTGATAAAAAAGTTCTAAAGAAATGTTCAAATTTTGACTGACTACAAAGAATACACACACATTGCACTCAGCCTTATTTTATGCTATCCTCTTCGACGTGTAAGTTTCTCGTCCTTACCGTTAGCATAACGCACGAGAGTTCCGCTTAGGCGTTAGCTTTCGTAAATTTTCGGAGAGAAATTCTCTAGAGGGTGACAAAGTGATCGTTTGCGGGTAAATAGAAATGTCAAAAAGACTTTTCATAGGTAGCGTTGCATGGGCAACCACATCTGACAGTTTGAAGAAGCACTTTGAGCAGGTTGGTGCAGTGGAAGAGGCCAACATCTTGACTGACAAGATGACAGGTCGTTCACGTGGCTTCGGCTTCGTGACCATGGCAAATGACTCCGATGCTGATGCAGCTGTTCAAAAGCTCAACGGCAGCGAGCTCGATGGTCGCAAGATCGTCGTCTCAGAGGCTCGTCCAAAGACAGACCGCGTATAAGCAATTATACCCAAGTCTACTTTGCAAAGATCTCGTTGTCGCAAGACGGCGGGATTTTTGTTTTGCTGACTTTCGCGTATGTTTGCGATTTGCTACAATGCCAACATGGCAAAAAATCATTATAAAGGCAATTTATCAGGCGCAGTTGATCACGATACATTTTTTACAAGAAAGCATATTCACGACAAGGATATAGCGTCACACTTAGAGCGTATACATCATGAGTTTGAGGACGGCTTTCATTTTCTACAAAAATACCCAAGGTCAGTGACTATTTTCGGATCGTCAATGTTATCTGAGGACAGTAAGCCGTATCAGATGGCGGTTGAGCTTTCTGCGTCTATTGCTCGCGATCTCAAGTATGCGGTCGTTACTGGTGGAGGGCCGGGCATCATGGAAGCTTGTAGTAAGGGAGCGAAAGATGCTGGTGGTCAGTCTGTCGGGCTTAACATAAGTCTTCCTCACGAACACGGAGCAAATCCATACACGACTGATCACATGAAGTTTGCATATTTCTTCTCACGCAAGACCATGTTGACTTTCGCTGCTGAGGCCTACGTATTTTTTCCTGGAGGCTTCGGAACTTTCGATGAGCTTTTCAGTATTTTGACTCTCATACAGACTGGAAAGATTCCACATGTGCCAGTCATATTATTTGATTCAGATTTTTGGACACCTATCATCAAAAATCTCAATGCCATGATGTTGGACAAATATCAGACTATTGATCCTGGAGATTTCGATATTTGCAGAATCACAGACTCTGTTGAGGAGACTATTAGAATCATCAGTGATGCCCCTGTTTCTGAATGGTGGAGGGTAATTAACTAGTTTCGCGCCATTGAAATGAAATTCTCAATTCAAGCAAAAGTGCCTGGTAAGTTGGCGCGAGCCGGTACTATACATACTCCACATGGTGATATTGAGACACCGGCTTTTATTCCCGTTGGAACCAAGGCGACTTTGAAGGCGCTCATGCCAGAGTCTGTACGCGATCTGGTCGGTGCTCATGCTGTTCTTGCAAACACCTATCACTTATATTTGCAACCGGGTCAAGAAGTTTTGAAGAAATGTGGAGGTCTCCATAAATTTATGAATTGGTCTGGACCAACTTTCACTGACTCTGGTGGCTTCCAGGCTTTTTCGCTTGGAGCTGCGTGGGGAAAGGG
>CAIPWS010000110.1 GCA_903868845.1 uncultured bacterium | reverse complement strand
GCCGTGCGTGAATATGTTAAATCTCAAGGCAAAGACAAAGAGTATACTGAACTCCTTAAAGCTCAATATACCTTGTTTGACCACTAATACCTCGTCAGCTTGCTGCGAGGTTGTTTATTTTAATCTTCAAATCAGACCAGTACCTTTTTGGGACTGTGCTTCCAGTTAGGATTTGAACTATATCTATTATAGAAAAGTACCACTTTCCATTTAGTATACCCTTACGAATTCTATCTGAATCAAAAAGTGCCACTGATGTAGAGATTGTACCCTCTTCTGTATTTGATTTATTATTCATAATATAAAGATTAGATTGATAATTAGCACAATTATACGCTCGAAAAAACTCTTGGGAACTTCCACTTCCAAGAATTTTGTTTCGTGATGCGAAATTTTTCTAATTACTTCTTCAACAACTTCGATTCCCAAGAGAGTTCAAATATCATTTTCATAATTTTGTGGATTGATGCGTCTTCTATGACAGTCCCGATCATTTTTGTCTTTTCGAAGTTCACTATAGACACTTTCTTATCACCATATATTGTGATTTCACCTAGACCATCTACTGGAAAATGGTCTGATGAGACGAAACGTATGTCTGGGTGCACATTTTTATCTATTCCATCATATCGAACATCATTGAATTTTCTGTTCTCAGGCGTGTCTGGCAATATTCCCCTAGTCTTTATACCAAGCCTCTCTTTTGTCTTTACGTAACGATCAAAAAACTTTGTTGGCAGAAAATCTCTCAATGCTTGAGCATTTGCCCAAGCTAACATCTCATATGGTTTTGATGTAGATATGTGCTCCTCGTAAATTTGCAGCAAACCCTCCTCTTTCTCATAGTAAGTAATCTTGGGTCTCTCACCTAGAGAGTCATAGAGACTTTCAATATTTGGCAAAATATTTTTTACTAAATCAAGAGATTCCTCTGCTAAACGCACTTTACTTTCAGAATATTTTATCAATCTGTCTGGACGCTCTATTTGATAGAATTGTTTGTTCTTTTTCTCTACCTCGTTTACAAGTCCGCGGACGTTTAGGTTCAAAAGAATACTATAAACAGTGGTTCTGTTGATCGAAGTGTATTCAGATATTCTTGTCGGATAAGCTCCACCTAGTTCCAATAGAGCCAGATATACCAAAGCTTCTTTGTCAGTAAGCCCAGCCTTTTCCAGCTTTTTTAGTAGAGAAATATCTTTTATTTGCATATAAATAGTCTAGTCTTCTTCTCTTATTTTGTCAATTTATACGCACAAAAATATAGTTAATATCAACATACAGCCAACAATATAGCTATTTAAGATAGATATTGACGACAGTGTAACACAAGACATTAAAACCATGTTATACTTTTTTCGTAACGTAAAGGCTTATTAATATTGAATTAACCATAAATATATGTTAAAGAAAATTATAGGAATAGTCATAGCGGTAATAGTAGTTGCTCTCATTATTGTCGGTGTTCGTAAGGCCGTACAAAACGGAAGCCCATCGGAATCACCTGTTGTGAAGATAGGTATCGCACTTCCACTTACTGGAAATGTGGCATTCCTTGGTGAACCATCAAAACTTGCTGCAGAGCTAGCACTCAAAGATGCAGGTGTAACAAAGTATAAGTATGATCTTGTTTTCGAGGATCATCAGTTCAACCCAACTCTCGCCGCGACAGCTGCTAGTAAGCTCATAAATATTGATAAGGTATTGGCTATCATCAACTTCGGCTCAGGAACTGGCAATGCTATAAGTCCTATAGCAGAAGCAGCAAAGGTTGCACACTTCTCCCTTGCTTCAGACCCAACTATCGCTATCGGTCAGTATAACTATATTCACTGGACTCCTCCATTCAAAGAAGGACAACTCTTGGCAAGCGAACTTGTTCGTAGAGGTTACAAGACAGTATCTATCATCGATACAAATCACCCAGGAACATTGGCTGTTACCCAAGCTATAAGAGATTCATTGAAAGGAACTTCTGTACAAGTCGTGTCATACGATGTCACAAATGTCGGAGACAAAGATTTCAGAACGACTATTGGTAAGATAAAGAAGTTGAACCCAGATATCATAGTCTTGGAACAGTTTTCTCCTGAGATTGAGATCATGACTCGCCAGATGAGAACTCTTGGAGTAAATACACCAGTTACTTCTGTAGAAACATTTGAATGGAGTGATGATGCAAAGTTGTTCAATGGTTCATGGTTTATATCGGATGCTGTTACTCCGGACTTCAACGCA
This sequence comes from uncultured bacterium, assembly GCA_903868845.1. Classification (GTDB taxonomy): domain Bacteria; phylum Patescibacteriota; class Minisyncoccia; order Phycocordibacterales; family PALSA-1337; genus C7867-002. The sequence continues at coordinate 2,056 of CAIPWS010000110.1, read as the reverse complement.
AAGTTCAAAGCGGCTTACGGTACAGATCCAAAACCAGGCTCATCTTATGTTTACGATCTAGTCGCTTATCTCATAAGAGTTCAAGAAGCATCGGATAAGCCTATATTGGCAAAGGATTTACCAACAGTGATAAGTCAAAATAATGATTACATCTCACCGGTCTTTGGTGAAGTTAAGATCGATAAAGATGGTTTCTTCATCACAAATCCTTCTGTGAAAATGATCAAGGATGGTAAGGCGGTTGTGGAAAATCAGTAAATTTGGATAGCAAAATTATACGGTAGTCGAAAAGCCCAATTTCTCTTTGGGCTTTTCTTCTTCCTTAACTAAATACCTGAGTACTTTAAAAATCTTAGATATATCTTTGTTGTATTTGAGTTCCAATTGATCCAATCTCTCTGCTAGAGTTTTATTTTCGGCTAATATTTCACGCAGCTTTGTAAATGTGCGAATGATTTGGATATTAACCTGAACAGCCATATCACTTCGGAGAACACTAGAAAGCATTGCTACACCTTGTTCTGTAAAGACGTAGGGTTGAGAACCACCAAAAAACTTTTTTGATGGTATCACAGATTGTGATACCACTAATTCTGATTCTAATGAATTTAATCTGAACATAAAGTCTTCAGGAAACCTCCCAATGTTTCTCTTCACGGCTTGGTTGAGTGACCTTGTGTCAACTTTATATAATTGAGCAAGATCTTTATCTAACATAACCTTCTTATTTCTAATCAGGTATATCTTACTCATAATTGTCTCTAAGGGGATACTAACTATTTGTTTTTGTTGATTCATTGCCTATATCAAATTACTTCCGTGTTTCGCACGGTTTTATAATATAGGTGGGCTTGAGCAAATTGTATCACACTATCTCCTGTTTCCAGATCTCAAAAGATATTTATTTGGTGTAGCATCTAGATCTGTAAAATGATCTGATACTTCTATAAGTTTTGCTGATGTTGATTTTCCAAATGAGACAACCTCTACCTGACAACCCTGGTTCATTTGTAGATACTCTACGAGTGGACAGAAATCACCATCTCCTGTGAGCAGGATGACTGAGTCGAGTTTTGGTGAAAGTTTCACTGCGTCTATCGCTAGACCGACGTCCCAGTCTGCCTTCTTGGCACCTGAGCCGAAGATTTGCAGGTCTTTGACCTTGGTTTCTATTCCCATCTTGCTAAGTGCTTCGAAAAAGGCGTTTTCTTCGCCAGATTCTGTCGCTATGACGTAAGCCACGGCACGAACAAGCTTGCGCCCATCCACTGCATCTTTGACGATAGCACCGAAGTTTACTTTGGAGTGATAAAGATTTTTACCACTATGATATAAGTTTTGCGTGTCGATATAAACGCCGACGCGCTGTTCTTTGTGTTTTATTACTGACATGTTATTAAAATTTTGGGCTAATGCCTGTTAAGCGTTAAAGAGCAAAAATATGGCCCTTTATCTATTATTAAAATGTATACAACCTAAGTATAGTTTACTTTGCCTTCAAATCCAACTTCTTTGTGATAGAAGAGTAACGACGAGGATAGTTTTTCTTGAGATAGTTCAAATGAGTCTGACGATCGGCAACCATACCGAGCAAACCGCGGCGTGAGTGGTTGTCTTTCTTGTGTTTCTTCAAATGGCCAGTCAATTCTGTGATCTGCTTGGTCAAAAGTGCGACCTGAACCTCTGGAGAACCAGTGTCCTTAGCATGAATAGCTGTTTCCTTGATAACTTTCGTCTTTTGTCGTGTTGTTAACATTGTGGGCATATAGTAGCACGAATGGGGTTTTGGCGCAAGGTTCCATGTGTTTGGGTGAAAATGAAGCACATTCTACATAAAAGACTTGTTTGGTGTAGGTTCTATATATAAACGGGAACACCTGGATGGTTACGGAGGGTTTGTAAATCCCTTTTTCCGTAACCAATACCAAGTTGATCGTGCAGTACGCATGCTCAATGTCAGACCGCGAAAACGGCTGGGCTACAGAACGCCAAGGGAGGTATTAAGAGGGTGTATTACTTCAGATTAGAACTTGAGAACTATTTTGTGCGTTTTTTC
>CAIPWS010000109.1 GCA_903868845.1 uncultured bacterium | reverse complement strand
TTTTTCGGGCGACCGTGTTAATCTATCCCCACTATGACAACCAAGGTAATAACCCCAGCAAATGTTGATTTCCGCAAGAAACTAGACGTACGTCCAGGTGATAATGTTCGTGTCTGGCAGAAGATCGAGGAAACCAAGGGCAAGTTCCGCTTGCAAGCATTTGAAGGTTTGGTTTTGGCTCGTAAGCACGGCAAAGAAGCTGGTGCTACATTTACAGTACGCAAAGTTATCGATGGTATCGGAGTTGAGCGTACATTCCCAATATATTCTCCTATGATCGACTCTGTCGAGATGGTTCGCCGCTCGAAGGTTCGCCGCGCAAAGCTTTATTTCGTACGTCGTGAGGCTGCAAAGGAGATTCGTCACCAGATGCGCCGCACTATGAATGCAAAGTATGAGGAAGAGGTTACAGAGACTCCTGCCGCTCCTGCCGCAGAAGCAGCAAAGGAAGTTCCAGCCGCAAAATAATTTTCGGAAGGTTGAAAATATACCTCATCTCCGCTATGATTGGCGGGTTAGAGTTTTGTGGATATTTTGACAATGCGCGGGTGGCGAAATTGGTAGACGCACTACCTTGAGGTGGTAGCGCCCGTTTGGGCATGGAAGTTCGAGTCTTCTCCCGCGCACAATTTAATTTAAGGGCACATTTGTGCGTTATAATATCCTCATGCTTTATACACGCAAAGGTGATGACGGTAAAACCGCAACTTTCGGTTGCGATCAACGTATATCGAAAGGCTCCGCGATAGCCGAAGCTCTCGGCTCTTTGGATGAGGTAAATTCTTTTCTGGGTGTCGTAAAAATGAAAGCTAGCCAGCAAACTGACTCTGATCTGAAAAATTTGGCCGCAACACTTCATCAGGTTCAGGAAAATCTTTTTATCATACAAGCGGAAGTTGCTGGAGCAGATAAGTCTATAAGTGTAGAGAAAGTTAAGGAGGCAGAAATGCTCGTGGACAAGATTGAAAAGACTTTGCCACCAATAAAAACTTTCTTCATAAGTGGTGGCAGCGAACTTGCGGCCTCTTTCGATTTCGCACGTACACTTGCGCGCAGGGCAGAGAGACGAGTCGTCGCTGTGTCAGAAGAAAAGCGGGTTAAGGTGAGCGCGCATACACTCGCATATCTAAATCGCTTATCATCACTCCTGTATGCTCTCGCTAGACTAAGTAACCATATCTATGGTAAAAATGAGGAATCGCCTAAATACTAAAATGTAGTATACTGGCGCAGTGACCGCATGGCGGCAATATATGGTGCCTATGGTGTAATAGCAGCACTAGAGCTTGTGGAGCTCTCGGACCCGGAGCATAACCGGGTAGGCACCCACGAAATTCAAAAGACCCTTATTCTTGAGTGGTTTTGGATACTATCGAGAATCGAACTCGGGGTGATATAATTCGTCTATGAAGTCAGACGTTGATGAAATTCTTAAGCAAAGCACATTTAATGTGCTTCCTGGCGTTTGGTCGTACCTGAAAGTTAAAAAAGTTCCCGAAAGCAACCATTTTATGATTACTCAGGATGGTTTTGAAATAACTGTTGTTACACAGAAAGATAGGGAGGCCGAACTTGATATAATTGAACGAAACAAAGAAGATAGAGTCTTAATATGTTTGAATGTCTCAATACCATTTTATTCTGTGGGGTTTTTAGCTGCAATTAGTTCTGCGATCGCGAATGATGGCATGAATATACTCATAATCTCAACATATTCAAAAGACTATATTCTGGTGAAGCGAGATTCTCTAGATAAAGCCAAGAATATCCTAAACGCACTTGGGCTAAAGGAGATATAACCCACGTTTTTCACGCCTAATTTGAGGCGTCTTATAGAAGAGTACTAACAGGAATTGAACTTTCTGTGTTAGACTTTTGGCATGGAAGATAAAGATTTTTATTGCGACTTCGTGTTAAATAATAAGATTGAGGTAAAAAGAGAAATTGAAACTACATCGGTTTTATCATTTCATCATACAAATCCGAGTTGGACATTTCATGTTGTTGTAGTTCCCAAACAGCATATTTCGAAGATAACTACAGTAGAGGATGTATCTTTATTTAAAGAAATATTTTCAGTTATAAAAGAAATAATCTTGAAATATAAATTAGACGAAATTAATTATAAGGTTATCACTAACGGGGGAGATTTTCAGGATTCCAAACACCTTCATTTTCATTTGGTATCTGGCGAGCCTATACTTAAGAAGTAAATATCGGGATATAGATCGTCGCATCACCCTTTCTCTTAAACACAGTTAAAGTAACCTCCACGACGGCACCCCAGTAGGAATTGAACGTATAATATCCTTTTGCTGAGCTTTAAAATCAGTTTGATCTTTGTGATATGCTTAATAGTGTATGATTGCCGATGAATTAATTAAGAAGGAATATATTCCCATATCAAAATATTGGTCAATGAGACTTGGGTTTTTAGATATTCTAAACAACACAAAGCTATTTATTCCCCTTATAGAGAATAGACAAGACATAGGTGATGATTTGAAGGCTATGTCTAGAATTTCTCATGAATGGAAGGACAGAAAAGACATTAATGTTGGAGAAGGTGGGGCATTATTTAGATATTTGCAATTTGCTTCGTGGAAGTATGGTCTTGATAAGATTTTTATTAAGGAAAAGACATTGAAGAACAGACAGATGTGTGATAATCCAAAAATAGTCAATTGGCCGATAAATAAACTACTTGAGCTGGATAATAATACTCCTCAATGGGCAAGCGCCTCAATTCTTACTGGGTGTACTGAAAAAATTCCTGATGATTACTTTTTAAATATGTCTAGGGAGGCTCTCATTCATTACAACAAAGCAAAGAATGATAATAAATCGTGCGAGGTGAAACTTGACGACACTATTTTACGACAGGCGGTAGCATTTGTTGGTTTATTAAAAAACGGAAAAATTGATTACAAGCCAATTCAGCAAGATGAGTATTGTTTTGCTAGAGCTTTTGGTCTGATTGATAGAATTGAAGGCGAAAAGAGGTGGCCAGAATTAAGAGGTCATGAAAGCAATAGGCTGGAGGAGATGGAAGTTATGATCTCTAAATTGAATAGGAATGAAGAAATTGATTCAAAAGACCATAGGGTTGTGCAAGCCATGGCGATGTTAGCCTTTTCAAAGCATTTAGATGCTAAGTTTGCGCATCCTGAATGTGTTAGTAAAAGTTGGCCACAGTTCTGGAGTTTTATGGATTGGGTTAGATTAAATTTTAAGAAATAGATATAGTGGTTTGCGTGGTAGGGTAAACCTGTGGAATATACACCGTCCCATCATTTCTCTCCCTAAACCCAGTTAAAGTAACCTGTACGACGGCACCCTGCGGTATGTTTTCTTAATTTTATCCACAAGGATAAGAGTTTTTTCAGTTCGAATTTGATATACTTTTTGCATATGAATAACTCTCAAAAAGGTTCAGTCACTCCTTATGTGATTCTCGTAGTTCTCGCTATTTTGGTAGCAGGTGGTTACTTTTATTATTTAATCAGGTCTAATTCTCCACAGAATATAGACCGACAGTCAACCATTCAGGTATTAAATGTTTTAGATACACAGCCCACTTCCAATAACCCTGTTCTCTCAGATGAGATTACGACAACAAGTCCGATATCTGATTGGCAAATCTATAATGGAATTACCTTTACTATTAAATATCCTAAGGGATGGAGGATAGGACTAAGTGCCTCTGCTCCCGCTACATTACAATCAGTAGAATCTGGTGGAGAAGGAACCACATTTGAGTCAAATACATCTCATGGTGGTAATTTTAGTGTTCGAGTGCTTCCTAATAAGATCGATCTTAACCATGGGGTACAGAATGTAGCTACGCTGGATTCATTAAGAGCAATCTACGCTACTTATCAGAAGAATGTTGGTTCTCTGGGCGCGGGGAATGGGCAAGTCTCAGATGTCCTTATTGATGGCACTAATGGAGTTATGTTTATGTATATCAATGAAAAGGTATCACAGGCTAGTACGTTGGAATTATCTTTTGTAAAAAATGGGTATATATATAGACTTAGAGCACAACAGCCGGTTAGTTCGGATCAGGAATCATTATTTAGGGCTTTTTATCAAAGCTTTAGATTTGCAAACAACAATACAGCGACGAAACCACCTGTTATCAATGTTATTAAACCATAACTAATAACTGGTATAAGCCTAAAAAGTAGATTAAAGTTAGATTGGAAAGCTGTTGTTAGAGATAAAAAATTTCTGGAAAATATATTGCTCTGCTAGTGGTTTTAGATGCGTGTGTCAAGACATTGTGAATGTAAAAGTATCTAACCTGAAAGATATGGTGAATCACGGGGTGAGGTAAACTTGTGGAATATGCACCGTTCCATCACCCCTCTCCCTAAACCCAGTTAAAGTAACCTGTACGACGGCACCCTGGTAGGAATTGAACGTAAATATCCTTTTGTTGAGCTGTAAAGTCAGTTTGAGCTTTGTGATATACTGTTGCTGTGGATGACAAGACGTTCAACTTAATATACGTTGTACTAAATATAATTGAAGGTTTTTTCTGGATTACATTGGGGCTTGTATTGGTTAAACTTGCTAAAGTATCAGCCTCACAAAAGAGAGTATTCTCCATTTTTTCTATTTGTGCCTTTACGCTGTTTGGCATCTCAGATTTTGTGGAGAGTCAGGTTGGAAGTTTTTTATTACCAAATACGATGTGGTTGTTTGTCTGGAAAATACTTTGTGTCATTGCTTTGTTGGTAATTGTCTATTGGTACTTACACATAAGATTAATATCCAAACATGAATAATTATTTCAGAAAGCTTTTTGAAGGGAGGATAGACAGGACTGATTACCTTGGAGGGTTGGTGGTAATGTTTGTAGCTACTTGGATTATGGTCAGTTTGGGTGACATCCTTGATGTTGGGATTAGGAACATCAATCAGGTACATACTTCGGTTGGTTCAGTAACGTTTGTAACCTATTTGGTGTTTTTCTGCTTATTTCTCGGCTTATATTTTTTGTTCTTCTTCTCTCTGAATGTGCGTAGATTACATGATTGGGGTCATAGTGGGTGGTGGTCTGTACTTATTCCAATAGTAGTTATTTTGGTGTCGGTTTTTGAAGGACGAGGATTAGTAGTATTACCTATAATGATAATCCTAAATTTATTAGTAAAAGGTCAGTCAGGTGTAAATAAATATGGAGAGCAGTCAAATGAGCGCAGGCATACATTGAAAATACTATTCAGACCCTAATTCGGAAGAGTGTATTGGAAATATGGTGGTCTGAAGGGTAGGGTAAAAGGCTGGAATATACACTGTTGCATCATTTCTATCCCTAAATCCAGTTAAAGTAACCTGTACGACGGCACCCTAGTAGCAATTTCGTTAAAATACGTAGACAGCGTAATGACTTTTTGGTTCTAACCTGATAGAGTTTTGTAATGGGGCAAGAACAAATACAAATTAAAACAGAAAGTTTGCCTGAAACAGTTCTATTGAATGAGCTGAGTGGGCATATAGATCTACACGCATGGCCGGATCTTGATGAACTGTGTATTGAAGAAGGTATAACTATAGATGAATTACCGGCGGTTATCGAAAGAAAAACTGCCAATTTAAAGGAGAGAGAATTAAATTTAGGACGGAATCCAGAGGATCTCACAGAGATATTGTTTTTATATAAATGCTATCAAGCACTGAAAAATCAAAAAATATCTCAGGGTAAAATTGAAGAACTGAAAAAGGATTTTTCAACATCCGTGTCGTTTCAAGAAAAGTATATGGGTTCATTTCAGAATAAGGCAGAATGGAGAAAGGCTATCACGTATTGGTACAATGAAGTAAATCCAAGAAATATGATTACTGTGGGAAAGGTTAGCACGCGATCAAAAAAGTATTAATTCCGGTTGTATACAGGACAAAAGATGAATTGAATCAAAAATGGGTCAGAATGGGTAAAGAGGGTGGTGATAAAGGAACAACGTATGTTACTGAAGACGTATATGAAGAACTGACCGATCCTAGAAGGAAAAATGAATCATTTTTCGAGGGTTGCGGACATGCAACCACCTCCGCGGCTCTTGATGGAATCTCCAAACATAAAGCTTTATTAAGTAGATCGAGACTTGCGGAATTGGGTGATTCAGCTGTCTCAGGAGAAAGAGCAGATCCAATACCAAAAGTTTATGTTCAAGAACATTTGAATTATGGGCTTCAATACTCTGACATTTCTTGGTTTAATGAATTTCCGGTTGATATTGAGCTTGATAAAAGAAAAACATATCCTCTACGTGATATTGCACCGGACCACGGTATTAGCTTGGGGCATGAGGTGCCAATAGACGCCGTAAGTGCTTTGTATGCACCTTCTTCAAATAAGACAGAGCTTGAAGGGTGGAAAGATAAAAATTGTCCAAATGCCAAAGTCCACTCCTATGAAGCTTATGATTGTTATCGTTCCTCTCAAAAATAATGTCGAAAATCCCATCATCAGAAGATTATATGTATGAAAAAATAGATCGCAAATCTCCAGAGACCATAGAAGCGCTTTCCAATGCGCCTGTATTCAATAAGCATGGCAAAGTCCACGCAAGGCGGGCGGTTGAGGGGGAAGTGGTAATAACTAGATTGGCGAGTGGGATTGAAGAGACAAGGAATACTGCCAAAGCGAATGGTTGGGTAATAACAAATCCTTCAGGTGAAAAGTACATCGTATCTGAGAATAAATTTTCCAAACGCTATGAGGCAACGAATCAGGAAGGAGTTTTTCATGATATAGATTATTGTAGAGCGATAAAAAATCCTTACGCAAAACCAATTGAGATTATGGCTTCCTGGGGTTCAGCGCAGATTGGTGATGAGAATTGTTTCATCGCTGATACTTGTGATGCAGATGGAAATAATATGGGAGGAGAACCTTATTTGATTGAAGGAAAAGCTTTTGCAGAGACTTATACTAAGATCAGTTAAAATTTAAATTATGAAAAAGATTACAGTAAATGATCGCATGCAGAGAGGGTACACTTATGAACTTACAGAGCCTGTTGGTAAAAATTTTGCACCAGAGTTTAAGCCTGCACTCACGCCAAAAGAAATGCTTGAGCTTGGAGTTTTCGGTGGTGTATATATGCGAGATTGTAGAGATGAATTTCCAAAGGATTGGTTTGTGAAAGCGAAATTTTCAACAAGATCTGATAATAAGCATGTCGCAGAGTTAAATTATTTCGGAATAAATGCCAGTCAACCACTTTCGGTTTGGCGTAAAAAAGGTTGGATATACAAAGATGATCCGCGCGGTTGGTTTCAGTGGTATTGCAGATATTACATGGGCAGGAGAATTCCCGCTGAAGATGCAAGGCAAATAAGGCGATGGAAAGCCATGGTGCGACATATCGCTCAGGTGAGAAATAACTGCAGAGCAGGTGATGAGGCATGTAGACCGAAGCAGCGTCAGGCTATTTTGCATTGGGCGTATGATAGCAGGGTAATGTGATGGCTGGTAATAATTTGTTTAATAAGACTTACTTACAAACAAAAAACAGTC
>CAIPWS010000108.1 GCA_903868845.1 uncultured bacterium | reverse complement strand
TTTTCTGGATAGAAATATGCGGCCATAGTTGTGAATATTGCACCTTCGGAATGTGATACCGCATCAACCTTTTCAATATTTAATGCATGCAATCCTTCAATAAGACCTGCCATTTTGCGTAGTTCGACCATTGGATAATCTTCAATAGGTTCTGTGTCTACACCATGTGGGGAATTTATTAGTATTGTACGACGTCCATTTTCAAATAAAGCAAGAGCATTTCCTTTTTGGGTCTCACTAGATTCTGACCAACCAAGCCCCATGATCACAGGTGTTTGATCTTTTAAATTTTCCGGGTTGATGTCCCTTATTTCAACTTCATCATTTCCTATTTTCAATATTCTAGGATTATCCCACTGATTATTGAAAAGTATTTGTGACTCTGATTGAGAGGTAGGATTTTCAATTTGAGGCTTTATCTTTTCGTTCATTTGTTTAGTGTACTATATAGATAGTCGCAGTCAATTTTGTATAATTTGGCATAATATGGCAGAATGTCACAACATGATGAGATTTGGCACATTGATGTGACCCAAGTAAATCATGGAGACGTGGCTGAGTGGTCGAAAGCGCCTCACTGCTAACGAGGTAAGCCCTAACCGGCTTCATGGGTTCGAATCCCATCGTCTCCGCAAATGACCAAAATCAAAGAATTGTGGAAAGAGCATCCATTGTATAAACAAGGGGTTGTGGAATTGGTCCCAACGGCTTGGGTATGGAATTATTGGGGTCGAGATGTTTCGCCAGAGACAGATCTCATGGATGGAACAATCGTGAGTATGGATGAATTGTGGCAAGACATAAAGAAGAATGGCCTTTTCGAGCCTCTTATAATGCGTGTTGGTCTAAATAATAAAAAGTTTAGATTGGAGGCTGGTAATCATCGTATACAGGTTTTTCACGACAATGGTATAGAGACGATTCCTCTGACTGTTCAGGTAAGGGAAGAGTGTGGTCCACACCTCGGTGATGTTATGACCGATGCAACACACAATTTTGATGCTGGTGATGAGATACTTATTTCTCAGATTACGAAGGAGTACATGAAACCGAGCGAAGTCTTCAGAAGTCTTTCGAAATTGTAACCATAAAAAATCATGCAGCAAAATGATTATGGAAAAGTATTTTGGCTACATTTGTCTGTAATATTACTTTGGTATGTGTCGCCACTGTTCATTTCTTGGAATTGGTTACTGATAGGTACAGCCTTATCGTACTTGCAGGGGATAATCATTGGCGGGTGTATCTTATCGCATGAGCAATTTGGTAAAGAAGCAGATGAGACATTTTTCAGGTATTACTTAAACATGATGGGTTTGAATATGAGTAAGAGGACAGCAAAGATAATATTTTTCTGGTTAGAGCCGATTGTTATTCCTATAATAGCGATTTTGATTCAAAAGGTATTTCACTTTAGTCCATTTTTCTTTTAAGGTGATTACAATCGTGGTGTGAGCAGAATACATATAACAAATTCAGCCCCACCATGCCGGAGCATAGTGGAGCTGTGATTCTGCTCGGTAGAGCGGTTGTTATTTGAATCCGAAGAGCGCGCGTTCCGCTGGAGAAAGCTTTGCCAGTGCCTTCTTCTTGATTTCGACGGCCTCGGTCTTGTCGTCGAACAGTTTCACAGATACACCATCGCTGATTACGTAGCCGACGGTTCCATCAGTCAGCACCATGGCTGTCCATGTTTTGTGCCAGTTTGCGTCTGACTGCACTCCTGCGAATGCTGCTGCGATGTCCGAGTTTTGGAAGAATCCAAGCGAAACGGATTTTCGCCCATCGTCGTTTACTCGATACACCTCGGTCATCTCGACGATACTGAATCCCTTGAGATCCGTACCGACCAATTCTTTGATATTTTTAACCACTGTTTCCATTTCTACCTCTTTGGTTTGGGGTTTGCTGCCTAAATTGGATATTACCCGAGATATCAATATAAGTCTAGCTCTTCCGAATAAGACTGACCCCCCATTACCCATAATCCCCAAAAGGTGCTAGACTTTGGCAGTAAGTTTAAGTAAGCTTTAATAATTAATAGATAATATAAATAAAATGGCAAAACCAAATTCAGCTTTTATGAAGCCTATGAATGTCAGTGCAGAGCTAGCAGTAGTCGTCGGTAAGGGTCCTATGCCTCGTTCAGAGGTGGTCAAGGCTCTCTGGGTCTATATCAAGAAGGCAAACCTCCAGGATCCAAAGAACAAGCGTAATATTGTTGCCGATGAAGCTTTGAAAAAGGTCTTCGGTGGTAAGGCTGTCGTCAACATGTTTGAGATGACAAAGCTTGTTTCAAAGCACCTCTCATAATTCTCACGATTTTATTTAGTCAAAAGACTAGAACAAAAAATGCACTGCCTTTATCTGGTCAGTGCATTTTGTTTTGCGTGGTACTGTATGCCACACAATTATTCGATATCTGCTCCAACGATAGAGCTGGCGTCGCGACCATTCCAATAGATCTTGCCATTTACAACACGATCGGTGATGATGGCCTGCCACTTATGCTCCATGGCATTTACTCGGGCCTGAAGCGTGTCGGCGGTATCGTCTGGGTAGATCGGTACACGACGTTTGAAGAATACCGCAGCCGGATCATCGTACTTGGCAGTGACGAAATGCATCGTCACTCCAGAGAAGGTGACTTCACCTCGTTTGTACGCCTCGATGACGGCTTCGTGCACGTGGTGACCATGGAAACCTTTGCCACCAAACTTCACCATATCCCAAGCTGGATGAATATTGAAAACTACTCGAGGATTGAACGGAGTCTCATTGTCCAGTCCCTCGACTTTGCCGAGCCATCCCGACAGAGCCAAGTGTGTCGCGCCGCTTTCTCGGAATATCCTGCGATAATCCTCACCGGTGCGTCCCTTGGGTGACTAGATGAAGGGGACTACGAGATCCTCCGCTTTGGTGAAGACACCGCCACTTGGATTGTTGCACATGACGCCAACAATATTTGCCCGGAGTGCACCGACTTCATCTGGTTTCATGCGACTAGCTAGAACAAGCTTACGAAAACCTGAGCCGCCTTTGCCTGGTTCTTTTTCACCGGTCGCTGCTATCAATAGATTTGGTATATCTGTTTGCATGATAATTCCTTTGGTTAATTGTCTGTTTTGCAGTATACACTATGTTATAATTATTTCCATGAATAAAGCATTTTCTTGGTATCAGACTTTGGTCAAGCCTTCGTGGGCTCCTCCAAGTTGGTTGTTTGGTCCTGTGTGGTCATTTCTATATTGTCTGATCGCTATCTCTTTCG
>CAIPWS010000107.1 GCA_903868845.1 uncultured bacterium | reverse complement strand
TCTTGCTAATAATCGATAATACATCAGAATCACGAGACTGGCTACCCAGGACGACAACCGCATAAGCTGGAGTGGTTGAACTGAACTTGAACAAAGAAGCGCCTGTACGATTCGCCTCTGGAAGATATCCATTTTTGCCACCTATGTAGTACGACCATGACAAGAAATGTGTTGGGTTAACCCAAGTGTGAGTACGCGTAGTTTTTGTCTGTTGCAGAGTGATATTGAGTAGATTTTGCTTGTTCTTATACATCCAACCCAGGATAATGGCAATATCCTTGGCAGTTGAAACGCTACCAGAAGAAAGACCTGAGGGATCAGCAAAATATGTTCTGTAAGCACCTATAGAACTGACAAAATCATTCATCTTCTTTATAAATGAAGACCGTCCATAGGACAGTGCTAGTGCCTCCGCTGCATCATTCGATGAAACCATAAGCAAAGGATACAAAAGATCATTAGCAAGAAAAGTTTCGCCAGCCTTGAATCCAGCTGTATTTCCATATGTAGACAATATCTGATTTGAAATATTTATCTTTGTATCTGGTTGAATATATTTATCTGCAACTATGGCAGTCACCAGTTTCGCAAGAGATGCTATAGGTTTCGCAACTTCAGGATTTTTGGCAGTGATGACAGAACCATTTTCTATGTCCATCGCTATGTACGCGGACGCGCCTATGGTTGAAGCAGCTCCGGCCGATGTCGAAGTGGCCAACCAGAGATCCTTCGTCGTATTTACCACGTCTTCTTCTTTTGTATTGTATGACTGCTTATATCCCTTCATTGCGCCTATCTTGATTACAAAAAAAGCGACCAGGATAACGACTAGACCTCCAAAGACAATGTAGAAAAAGTTTTTCATTGTTACTTACTCTTGAATAAAAGTTATGCTTTACTTACTCGAAACTACGCCGCCATTTATACGATAAAAGATATTTGTTCCATAACGTACATCTATATAGTCGAAAGATGGTGATGGCTTCGTAGCGCCAGATCCTGAAACCATGTAAGACCAGAATGACAAAAGATTCGAAAGTTCATCCTTAAGTGGACGGCCTTCATTGAAATAAACTATGGCTATAGACTTGTCAGGATTTAGAATATACATCTCATACTCACCTTTTTCCTTGATCAACATAGACTCAACCGTAAGACCCGCATCTTCTGTTTGATTATAAAATGATTGAAGAAGAACAAACTCGTCCGAAGAGGTTGCGTAAATTCCTATCATGCCAGTCGAGGAAGTAGAATTTGCAGTTGGTACATAGTATCTATGATATATATTTCCAGATACGTCTGGTGACTGAGCATAGACATAACCAGTCTTGTCTACGAAGTAGCAGTTGCCAGCAGATGAAGTTGTATTATCTAGATTTGGAAAATCAGGACAGACGATAGCTGAAGGAGCTTTTTCTGTGACGGTTATAGAGATCTGATGTAAATCATTCAAATGTGTCTCTACGGTCTCTATTCTTCCGGAAGCCTCTTTGACTGCACGAGCTACAGCACCTCTTGGATATAAAATAGCATTCGACTTGGAGAACAAACCGAAATATGTGCCAGATATAGCCGACTCAGCAGCTTTCTGCAAAGTAGAAGTGATATCCTGATCTGCACCGTCTATACGAACAGTGTCGATCTTCAACATTGAGATTCTGGTCAACCAAGAAAGTCCGAGGATGGCGAGAACGATAATAACTATTCCTATCACTATTGCCCAAGTGATCTTCTTTCTCTTCTGTTCCAAATATGACGCCGACTGGCGTGTACGGCGGTTGGATAACATATTATTTTGTTAATGAAGACTGTCCTCCTATAGTTTCCTGTCCAAAGTATTTTACGAGTGGTGCTGGTAACTTGATAGTACCATCGGCTTGCTGGAAATTTTCAATAAGAGAAACAAGTATGCGAGGTGTAGGTATAGCTGTAGAATTCAAAGAGTAAGCATACTTGAGCTTACCTTCTGCATCTTTATATCTTATGTTCAAACGACGACATTGGAAATCATGGAAATAAGAAGCTGAACTTATCTCTCTATACTTTCCTTCCTTCGGAACCCAAAGTTCTATGTCGTATTTTTTGACCTGACCCAAACCAAGATCACCGCCACAATTCGCGACTGTGTGATATGGAATGCCAAGTGATTCTATAAATTCTTCTGTATTTCTATTTACTTCCTCGTGATACTTAACAGTTGTCTCATGATTTGCTTCACAAAGTATGACTTGCTCAAATTTGTAAAATTCATTTACACGAATAAGTCCGCGAATATCTTTTCCATGCGCACCAGCTTCGCGACGATAACATGGAGAAAAACCAAGGTAACGCTTTGGGAGTTCGGCTGTAGGAAGAACTTCGTCAGCATGGAATCCCATTATAGGAACCTCAGCTGTACCTGCTAGATAATCTCCGTCTTGAGTCTTGTAGAGATCCTCTTCACCCTGTGGAAGATATCCCGAACCGAAAAGGTTTATCTTGCGAACAACTATAGGTGGCAAAACTGGAGTAAAGTTTTTTGCTGAGAAAAATTCAAGAGCATAATTCCAGATAGCAAAACAGAGTCGAACACCATCTCCGGTCAAGAAATATCCTCTGAAGCCGTGAACCTTCGATCCTCTCTCGAAGTCGACCATACCAAGCTTGGTCATTATCTCCACGTGATCCTTTGGTTCAAAAGCGAAACTTGGCTTTTCTCCCCAAACTTTCACTTCCTTGTTGTCAGCGTCGGTCTGACCGTCTGGCACAGACATGTCTGGAATATTTGGTACCTGCAACATAAGGTTCTGCCATGTTGTCATGACTTCCTTGAGTTCTGTCTCTTCTTTTTCGAGATCAGCCTTCACTATCTTCATAGCTGTTATGAAACCAGCTCTTTCTTCTGGGTTGGCGGCTTTGGTGATCTTGTCACTTGTGGCATTTTGCTCAGCACGTCTCTTTTCTGTACTTGTCATGAGTAGACGGCGCTTGTCGTCAGCAGAAATAAGCTCTTCAACATTGAATTTGATAAGTTTCTTCTTTGCAGCTGCTGCAATAAGGTCTTTATTGTCTCGAATAAATTTTATGTCCAACATAATGCGTATATATTAGCATATTCTATATTTATGTGTCTTTGTGGATGTTCGGTGATGTTCTGCATCAAATTGTGTCAAATTTGATAACTTTTTGAACGAAATTTGAACTTTTTTTTATCAAAATTTGAGAACTTTTTGAGGGAAATTTGATTTCGTTGGATTATGATGTGTGCATGAATACAAATATAACGGAAAATTTAGAAAATGCCGAAAATGCTGGCGGCGCAAAATGTTTCGGTTATCCTGTGAAGGTCATCACGAAAGATGACTACCCTTTACTGTTGAAAAATATTGGTAAGTTGCCAGCGAGGATGTATGTCTGTGGTGACATTCCAGACGATGATCATAAGTTCTTGTGCGTCATAGGTTCAAGAAATAATAGTGAATATGGTCGCCAGGTTTGCAAAGATATTATTTTTGGTTTACAAGGCGCACCGGTTGTCATCATTTCTGGACTCGCAATAGGTATAGATTCTCTAGCGCATGAATTTGACATAGAGGCCGGTCTCAAGACTATATCTTTACCTGGATCAGGTTTGGATAGATCGGTCATGTATCCTTCTTCTCGCCGGGAGTTGGCCAAGAAAATTCTGGATAGTGGTGGATCTATAGTTTCGCCCTTCGAAATGAAGCAGTCTGGTGCCCGATGGACATTTCCTGTACGCAACTCGATCATGGCTGGCATGTCGCATGCGGTGCTCATGATAGAGGCAAGAGAAAAGTCTGGGACACTTATAACTGCCGGTAATGCTTTGGATTTCAATCGAGATTTGTTGGCGGTACCTGGTTCTATATTTTCGGATTTGTCCAAGGGCACAAATCAACAATTGCGAAGTGGGGCCACAGCTGTCACTTGTGCACTCGATGTTCTGGAAGCGCTTGGAATATCGCGAGGTGAAAGTTCTGAAATACAGACGAAGTTTAATCTTGATAGGCTGGGTCCCGATGAAGCTAGACTTTTGTCTCGTCTTTCATACCCGAAGTTGAGGGACGAGTTGATAAATGAATTGCATATAGACGCATCAGATCTCAATGCACTTTTGAGTAGTTTGGAATTGGTCGGCGCAATATCTGAGGAGGATGGGTTGATTATGAAGATTTGGAGGACGTGAATATGAATTTTGCTCAGGTTTCGCAAAGTGACCATTTTTGGAGTGGCTCAACCAAGCCATTCCAATTTATAAATGTGGACAAGGTTACAATTGTGCAAAGCTAAGTAGGCGTTTTAAATAACTGTGCC
>CAIPWS010000106.1 GCA_903868845.1 uncultured bacterium | reverse complement strand
GACTAGAGACAATATGTTGAGTGCAGTCTTCGGTCCAATACCCGACACCGTTATAAGTAATTCGAAAAAGTCGCGATCTTTTTTTGTAATAAATCCATACAAATCTTGAGAATTTTCACGTACAGCCATATGTGTCCAAACAGTGATTTCTTGGCCTATTTTAAGGCCGTGAATAGCATCGTCAGTCAAAGAAACTTTGTAGCCCACACCATTTACGTCGAGTATGATGGCGCGGTTATTTATTTCAAATATTTTTCCTCGCAAAAGGGATATCATAGGTACATGATAGGTCAATGAGGCGTCAGTGGCAAGAGCATTGATTTTGTAGGGTATATGTACTACTGTTTGAGTAGAAGTTTTTGTCTTGAAATTTAATGTCCTCAACAATGGAGCATAAACATGAATCAAGCCGAATGGATCGAGTTGTTCAAAACCAGAGGAGCGTTCTGTATTCGCAACAGTAATCCAAGAAGTGGCCACGTGGAATTATCTGGAGGACTTCATTCAAATGGTTTCATCCAGGGTCAGGCCATTATCCAGTCTGCGAAGACAATCGACCGGGCAGCTGAAGATCTCGTCTGCAAAGCTGAGTCCATGGGGCTCATGGTTGGCGATGTTGATCGAGTGATCGGTCCGGCGATGGGTGCAATCAATATTTCTGGAGACATTGCACGGCATATCAGTTTCCGCTCAGAGTTGTTCGATTGTCTGAGTGGATACACTGAAAAAGCCTACGACGGTGCACGAAAATATATGGTGTTGCGACAAGTTTGTATTCGCCGGGCTGAAAGGATAGTTCTGTGTGACGATGTTCTATCAACCGGCCTGAACGTTCGGCTTGCTGCAGAAGCAATCTTGCGGGCGTACGGTATTGTGTTGCCGTTCGTGTTCGTCCTTGCAAACAGATCGGGGCTTCAAGAAATCGATGGTCGGAGAATAGTCTCACTCATCGACTACCCGATGAAAACTTGGGAAGCAGGCAAGTGCCCACTTTGCGCTGCTGGCTCGAAAGTTTTTTCGCCAGATAGTGCAGAAATATTAGCCAAACTAAATTGGGAGGACTAAAAAAAAGAGGCAAGTGCCTCAGAAAGTCAAAAACAACAAGCGTCGCATACGACTAACGAACAGTAGCCCTTGGTGCCACCCGCTCCTTGGGCTACTTTACTTTTTCCTAGGGGCGTGTTAACTTAACCAAACCAAATAAACATATGCCAATTACATCTTCAGCCAAAAAGGCCATTCGTGCAGGAAAACATAAGAGAGTTTTCAATCTTCGTCACAAGAACCAATTCGACAAAGACATAAAGGCTTTTCATGCTGCTATCAACACAAAGGACAAAGCTGGTGCAACAAAGCTTATATCAGCTGTCTACAAATCTCTCGACAAGTCTGCAAAGACAGGTTTCATCAAGGCCAATGCTGCTGCACGTCTAAAGTCACGTGCTATGGCCGCACTGAAGAAGCTTGGTTAATTTCTAACTAGGCTATTTTATGTTACTGTATTCTCGTTAGTCACGACGCCCTCGTCGTTTAATGGATAGGACGCAGGATTGCGGATCCTGCAATCGAGGTTCGATTCCTCGCGGGGGCACCAGAAATGTTATAATTGTTTTCAATGAAAAAGAAGATACTGATTTTAGGATTTGGAGGAACGATCGCCATGGTACCAGATGCAACAGGCGTTCTTCGCCCTGCAAAAAGCATTGAGGAAATGCTAGCCATAGTTCCATCTTTGGGAGAAATGGCTGATGTAACGGTAAGACAACTTATAAATTTAGATAGCACAAATCTGAACCCAAAACATTGGACTATTTTGATCGATGCGATCGCGGAAGATCATGACAATTACGACGGTATAATCGTAACTCATGGCACTGACACTATGGCATATTCTGCGAGCGCCATATCACTTGCTTTTGGACGTGGACTTAAAAAAACAATTGTATTTACTGGTTCACAACTGCCTCTCGTCGAATATGGAACTGACGCTAAATTTAATTTAGAAAATTCTCTCAAGGTAGTGATTGAGGCCGCCCTTCAAAATATTGCAGAGGTAATGATTGTATTTAGCTACTCTGTTCTTAGGGGAAATAGGGCAATTAAAATAAGTGAATCAAAATTTAACGCTTTCGACACACCAGCTTTTCCTCACCTAGGATCGATAACTGCGACCGGCGTTGCTTTCGGGCCTCTCGTATTGAAGGCAGACCCCTCTGTTAAATTGGAAATAAAAAAAGATTTTGCTGAAGGCGTATTAGCAATTGAATTGTACCCCGGCATTCAACCCGATGTTATTATGCCATCCGTTGAGTCAGGGCGCTGCAAAGCACTTCTTCTTAAATCTTTAGGAGCGGGCAATGTTCCCAGTGAAGATCCGTATTCACTGCTTCCGCTTATTCGTTATGCCACTGAAAAAATGAATATTCCTGTTTTGGTATCAACAAAATTTACTGGAGGAAATACCCATATGGAAATATATGAACCAGGAAAGTTGGCCTTGGAAGCGGGAGCAATACCCACAGGAGACCTTACCGATGTTGCTGCTCAAGTAAAATGTATGTGGGCACTCAATACTTGGACCAGATCGAAAGATGAGTTCAAGAGGATAATAGCAAGTAATGTTGTTGGTGAGAAAAGTTAATTAGAGCTAAGACTGAGAGATCGAGGTCTGATGTTCAAAAATTATCCAAAGAATGTATTAGAATACTACAATCATGCCTACAGAAAAACTATTTTTTTCTATCATCATTCCCGCTCACAATGAGGAGAAGTATATTGTTGACACCTTGAACCACATAAAAGCGCTTGATTATCCAGCAGATAGATATGAGACAATTATTGTAGAAAATGGTTCCAGCGATAAAACCCTTGATATCATCAATAAGTATGAAGGAGGGAATACATTTGTACTAGTTTCAAATAGAAAAGGAGTTTCTATAGCAAAAAACGTTGGTATAGAGAAACGCTCAAAAAAATGCAACTGGATTGTATTTCTTGACGCCGATACTTTACTTAAGAAAAATTTTTTGGGTAGTTTAAATATATTCTTAATAAAAAATAATTACAAAAATCTAACTATTGGTACAACTGAGATCAAACCAATACCAAAACGTCTTGTCGCTCAAGCGTGGTTTATTTTTTATGATATTGGACATAGGCTGACAAAGGCGTCCTATTCTATACAAATTCTAAGAAACTCAGTGGCAGAAAAATTTCGTTTCGACGAAAATATGACAATGGGTGAAGACTTCGAACTTAAACAATTTGCGCGAAAACAAGGAAAGTTTTTCTTTTTTGCAACCAAAGACGTTCATACTTCAACCAGAAGATTCGACAAGGAGGGGTGGTGGAAGATATTTTTCTCTTGGACTTTTGTTGCAGCCTTACCAACTTCGATGAAGAAGAAGTTTGTCTACAAGGTTGTTCGTTAATTTTTATAAAAAGCATTCGCCGGCCGGTGATTTTAGTGTTATCATTTTTTTATGAAAAGAACGGAAGCATATAAGCGCGCATTTTTGAACATTGGACCTATAATATTTCGTCACGTCTTCCTCTTCGTGAATGGCGTTATCTTTTCTGTGGCTATACTGCTCTATATTTTTGGTAATAAGGAGTCGGCTATTTTCCTATGTGTAATCACATTTTTCAACGTCTTTCTTGGGGTCTTTCAAGACACAAGAGCTCGTATAGATCTTGAAGCCTTGCAACTCATGACGGCGCTTCGAGTCATTCGCCTGAACAAGGACGGAAGTGAAGAGACGGTTCTGGCGGAAAGTATCGTGAAAGGTGATTGTGTGAGGCTCAAGATGGGTGACCAGATACCATGCGATGGAACACTTTTTTCCTCCAACAACTTGGAAGTCAGCGAAGCACTTATCACCGGTGAATCCGAGTCACTTACTCGACGCAAAGGTGACAAAGTAAATGCAGGAGACGTCATAACTGCTGGAACAGGTATTCTCGATGTTGGAAGTGACTTCTTGGATAGTCGCGTTTCTCATTTAAATGAAGAAGCCAAGAAATATTCTGCAGAGCCAAGTCCCATTCAGAAAGCTATCGACCGAATAATCAAATATGCCAGCTACGCCATGTTTGCCATCATAATATTCGTCGTCGGTAGGGGAATAGTCACGCATGAGTCCGCGGTCAAGGTGGTTCTAGATATCGGTGCTCTGGCTAGCACAATAATTCCTCAAGGACTTGTAGTGATCACCACATTACTTTTTGCTTTTGGTGCCTCGAGTTATTCGAAAAAGCATGTCCTCTTCCAAGAAATCAATGCAACCGAGAAGCTTGGTCGTATCAAGAATCTTTGTATGGACAAGACAGGCACTCTTACGGAGAATTTTTTGGTTGTTGAGAATATGTACGTAAGTGGCGGAGTTACAAAAGAAGTAGCTAGCCAACTTACCGCGGCATATCTAGATGGAACAGCAGATTCTTCTCAGACCATGAATGCTGTTAAGGAATATTTGAAAATCGACGCGACAAAAGTTGGTGTGGCCGATGCTGCGTCTGTACTCCCATTTTCTTCTTGGAGACAATATGGCGCAGTGAAGATTGGCGGCAAAACATCAAATGAAACAGTCTTTGTTGGCTCACCAGATGTTTTTATGCCACATATCGTAAACGCCGCCGAAAAAACCTGGCTGGAAAATATCATAAAGGAGCAGGCCCATACAGGTAAGCGTATTTTGTGTGTAGCTCGATTGGCGAAAGGCAGCTCATCGGGTACATCCGGGTCAGAACTTCCACGTACACTCTCACAAACCAAACTTTCAACGGTTGCGGCTTTCGTATTTCAGTCTGGTCTTCGTGAAGGCATAAAAGATGCTATAGATTTCTTCCAGAAAAGAGGAGTGAAAATACGTATAATCTCAGGAGATAACGCTGATACTGTTCGCTCAATAGCTCTTTTGGCGGGAGTAGAAAAGGCCGACACAGTCGTGACTGGCACTGAGATGGCAAAATGGTCCGCCATAGAATTCGACAAAAAAGTCTGCGAATATACTATATTTGCCAGAATAGTTCCAGAACAAAAAGTGAAGATCATCGAAGCTTTGAAGAAAAATGGTTTTACAGCCATGGTTGGCGACGGTGCCAACGATGTTCTCGCTATCAAAAAAGCAGATCTAGGTATTGCTATGTTTGACGGCGTCCAAGCAGCTAGAAGTTTGGCTGGTATCATTCTCATGAATAACAGCTTCACAGATCTGCCAGGTGGCGTGGAGATGGCAGATAACTTTATAAGAAATATTGAGATTTTCGCTGGAGTCTTTTTGAATCAAAGCGTGATCGGTTTATTCCTTTTCATACTCTTAAGTATATTTGGATTTACATATCCGCTTACTCCGCTCAATATCACACTCATAAACTATTTTGCAGTTGGAATACCAGGCATGCTTATAGGTTATTGGGCCATAAGACCACAAGGCAAGATTTTGCCTTCGAGTGATAAGCCATTTCTATCGCTTGTTTTACCTTTCGTGCTCTGGTCTGCGGCTGTAGAGGCCATTGCACTCACAGCGGTATTCTTCATGAGCCCAACATACTTGAAAGTTGCAACATCTAATACTTTGGTTGCACTAGGGCTAGTTATATGTGGCCTCATATTTTTCATGTACGCCCCAATGGTTTATAGAGGCATACGTGGCAAGAAGGAGACATGGCATATATTTGGCTTGGCAGTATTTGAGCTGGCACTGCTTTATCTTGTATTGAAAATACCTTTGGTTGTACGCTTCTTCGAGATAACAACTCCACCCCCATCTATAATGGCGGTCGTCCAAGCGGTTATAATATTATTACTTTTCGGATGCGGTCAGTACTTCGTTGCAAAAAAACTTTCCGGATTAGAATCCCAACATCTCTAGAACATGATGCAAGAACTGTTGGTGATGTTCTGTCTCTGCAATATATTTGAGTAAAACCTCTCGAACCACTTCCGGGTCGACTTCATCTATGAGTATGACTATCATTGGCATGAAAGTTTTTCTGGATCTTATGAGGATTTTTCCAGGGATAACGTCGTGTGCTATCCAAAATGAATCCAAAGACAAAAAAGGATAGAGAACGTCGTCGACTACAAGTCCGCGGTCATTGATCTCGTGATAGACGATTTTAGCAGGCTTCGAGGCGTGCAGAACCAAAGCGATAGCCGCTACAATGATGAAGACACCAGTCATGACTTGTCCAAATATAAAAAAAACCACAGCCAAAGCGAGTGTGATGATACCTACCGACCAAAACCAATCGGAGTTTTTTTCTCTATAAACATGAGTAGGTGCTTTCCAAGAAATGAGAGCTTCTGTTGCCATGGGTATATTTTAGCATTGTTTCGCTGTGACTAGCAATTATCAAGCAATTGTCGAGGGTGCTGATGTTTTGTGGATATGATATTATCTCCACATGGAACAATATCTTGAACTTGCAAAAGAAATAGCCAAAGAAGCTGAGGTGATAGCTCTTAAGTATTTTGGTTTTGATACTGAAAGTACCTGGAAAGGTGATAATACACCACTTACTGTTGCCGATACGACTATCAATGACATGGTCATCAAGAAAATAAATGAAAAGTATCCAGACCACAGCGTTCAAGGTGAAGAAAAGAGCGACAAAAAAGATAAGTCCAAATATATCTGGGTTTGTGATCCTGTAGATGGAACAATGCCTTTTTCGAACGGTCTGCCAATATTTACATTCTCATTGGCATTGGTTGATCAGAGCACGGGGCAGCCAGTCTTGGGCGTTGTAAATGATCCTATTTTGAAAAATATGTACTGGGCATACAAGGGTAGCGGGGCATATAGAAATGGCAAGAAAATAGCTGTCTCGAAAAGTACAAGTCTTTTTAATACTTATCTAAATACAGATGCGTCTGGTAAAGAAGTTGGTTATTCGAATCTTCCATTATTGAGTCAGTTGAGTGCAAAGAAGTGTAAAGTAATGAAGCTTCTATCGTTTATTTATGGTGGTATACAGGTTGCCAATGGTAAGTTTGCTGGAGCAGTTTTCTACAATCGTTATGCGCATGATGTGGCATCGCTCAAAATAATTACAGAAGAAGCCGGTGGAAAAGTTACAGATCTAAATGGGGAAGATAGAAGATATGATCAAGAAGGTCTAGGCTGCATCGTTTCAAATGGCCTAGTTCACGATGAAATATTGGAATGTGTGAAAGCGGGGAAGGTGTAGTTCTCTACACCCTATATTTAAGGAAGTAAATTCCAAATAAGCAGGAATGTGCTTTTCATCATATCGAATATCTTTTTACTCTCTATCACTATAGCGATCTCTTCTTCGTATGAGATAAGACAAATCTTATTGTCTCCATATACCAAAGTCTCAACGTCAACAGGGAAGCTGGCTTCAGGAATAGTTTTGGCTGCTATCAAGTCTTTTTGCGCTTCGTCTATACGTCTTTTCATATCAGAACTGCTCGGAATAAGCGCCTTATACCAAATATTCTTTTTCTTTCGTTCTGGAACATAGACCTTGTCGAAATACTCGGCAGTTATGTTTTTGTAATTGATCTTCCTAGGAAACCAAGCATATACTTCTTTGTCTGGAAATCTGAGCACATCTCTGAAGACTTCCTTTAACCCTTCTGTACCTTCGAAATATCTTACGATAGGCTTTTTGTCTATCAAATTTGAAATAGATAGAAGCTCAGGAATAATTCTCGATATGGTTTGCTTTCTTTCCTCCATTTTCTTTTCAAGATTTCGAGGATCTTCGGCATATATAAATGTTTTCTTTCCCTTTTTTATCTGACTAATCAAAGCAGCCTCTTTCAGGGAATCGAGAGCAAGGTAAGTAGTTGATCTCTTGATACCAGATTTCTGTGCCACACGAGCAATAGTGGTCTCTCCAAGCTCCAATACGGCCAGGTAAACCCTTGCCTCTGTATCGCTAATCCCAACACTTTTTAAGTCTTTTATATTCATATGTAGTCATAATATCATTTTGTCATCAAAAATGTCAACAAGTTGACCTGTGAATAAGTCTATAATATAGCCAATTAAAGCCATATAGTAGACGCTACTTATTCTCATAGCTATTCAAATAACATAATTTAAGACAAGTTAGCATAATCGTGTTATT
>CAIPWS010000105.1 GCA_903868845.1 uncultured bacterium | reverse complement strand
TGCTAAAAAATGAAAAACAATAAACCAACTGCCACAATCCTCATACTCATAGTTGTATTATTGTCTGCTTATTTTTTCATGTATCAGAAGCAAAAATCTGGTGAAAAAACCTTTACATTTGAATGTGCCAACTCAAGAACTATCGTTGCGACATTTTATTTGCCACAGGATTATTTTGTGCATCTCACTTTGAGCGATGGTAGAATACTCAAAGTTCCTCATGCAGTCTCTGCTTCTGGTGCTAGATACGCAAACACTGACGAATCATTCGTTTTTTGGAATAAAGGGAATACAGCTTTTATCACAGAGGGAACAAGTAGTACTGAAACATTTTCAGATTGTATAATTAAACCATGATCATCATATTCGCATCAGTCATCTCTGTACTATTTGCTTTACTTCACTTGGCAATATATCAGGCCTTTGTTTCTATCTTTGCTCCGAGCATCACTTTGAAGATTGTGGTCATCTTTGCGCTGGTGGTATTCGGAGGAAGCTTCTTACTATCGTCTGGACTTTCATTTTTCTCAGACAACTTCTTTGTGCAGATTTATTATACTTTGTCAGCCTACTGGATCAGTCTGGCTTCGTATCTTTTTATTGCTAGTGCTTTGTATGGGCTTGTACATCTAATATTTAGATACTTGAGACCCGAAGCTTCACTTTCTTGGTTTGGAATAATACTTTTTGCATTGGCTATCATCGCCACTGTTTATGGACTTATTCACGC
Organism: uncultured bacterium; assembly: GCA_903868845.1. Taxonomy (GTDB): domain Bacteria; phylum Patescibacteriota; class Minisyncoccia; order Phycocordibacterales; family PALSA-1337; genus C7867-002. Next base: position 6,565 of record CAIPWS010000105.1, on the reverse strand, counting down.
CAGATCATTGTATGTAAAAAATGTGGACATAAATTTACCGCAACTTCCACAAGAGTGGCAAGGTAAAAAAGCTGTATGGATAAGCGATATTCATCTTGGTGCTGTATATGGAAAAGATTTTTCTGACAAGATAGTAAGCAAAATAAATGAAATCAATCCAGACATAGTCTTTGTTGGTGGAGATCTCTATGATGGTGTTAAGGTTGATGAGCAAGACATCATAAAACCTCTCGCAGAGCTCCATGCATCACTCGGTACATTTTTCATAACTGGTAATCACGAAGAATTCCGAGATGATAGTTTATTCTTGAAAGCTGTACGTGATGTCGGTATGCGCGTCCTAAATAATGAAATGGTTAATGTCTCGGGTTTGCAAATCATTGGCGTGGATGATCGTGATTCTCTTAGTGCAGTGAAATTCGGTGGAATTTTGAAAAGTTTTAACATAGATGCTAGCAAGCCGTCCATTCTTCTGAAACATCAACCATCTGGTTTGGATATAGCTGAAAAGGCTGGTATTTCATTTCAAATATCAGGCCACACTCACAAAGCTCAATTTTTCCCACTCAACATATTCACGCACCTTATCTTCAAAGGTTACGATTACGGCTTAAATAAATGGGGAAATATGCTTGAATTTACATCCAGTGGAGTCGGTACTTGGGGACCTCCAATGCGTGTAGGAAGTGATAGTGAGATAGTTGTATTCCATTTCAAGGCCAAGTAGAGGACTTTTTACTCAAATATTTACTATACACAGCCTGTTTGCAGGGTGTGCGTGTTATAATTGCGCCATAAATGCAAAAACCGCCTTTCCAGCCACTACATGTGGAACGGCCGTGGGGTGACTTTATCAAGTTCGTAGAAAATTCTCCTTGCACGGTAAAAATAATCACTGTAAAGAGTGGTCAGGCTTTGAGTTTGCAATACCACAAAAATCGCGCTGAGTTCTGGCATGTTATATCTGGAACTGGAGTCGCAACTATCGGTGAAGAAAAATTGAAGATGGAAGTTGGAAAAGAATTTTATACACCCATCGGAACATCACATCGTATAGAAGCTGACGAGTCAGGTTTGGTTTTGCTCGAGATAGGTTATGGAGCATTCGATGAGAGTGACATTGTTCGCACCGAAGATAGATACGCGAGAGTAGTATAGTTGCAGCGTTTTGAAATAAAATGAATCAAGCTTACACAATCCTAATTTTATATGCATGTATAGTTATAGCACTCATATATATTGCTCGTATCCTCATATTTGGTGCAAGTTCCGCTAAAAAAGTTAGCAATAAGAAAAAACATCATTTATCTAGACATTTGGAAAATCCAGTTGTTGCACCTATATTGCACAAAGAATGGGAAGCGGTAGGCACATTCAACCCAGCAGCTGTGAAAGATGATGAAGACTTCGTGCACTTACTTTATAGAGCAGTTGGAGCAGATGGACTTTCTAGAGTTGGTCATGCCAAGAGCCGCGATGGTTTCAAGTTCGACAAACGTTCATCTTATCCTGTTTTTATTTCAAACCCTACTCGCGACAGTGAACCGAAAGACAAGGATGGTAATGATGCGCCGCAAAGTTTCAATCAAGCCATATATACTTCTGGTGGTGGCTGGGGTGGTTGTGAAGATCCGCGCGCAGTTGTCATAGATGGAAGAGTCTATATGACTTACACAGCGTTTGAAGGCTGGGATTCTGTGCGTATTGCCATAACTTCTTTGTCTGTGAAGGATCTCAAGGCTAGTAGATGGAATTGGAAAAAGCCAAGACTTATATCGGCACCAGACGAGATAAACAAAAACTGGGTTTTATTCCCAGAAAAGATAAATGGTAAATACGCCATATTGCATACTTTGTCGCCGAAGATAATGGTTGAATATGTAGATTCACTTGATCATTTCAGTGGATACATACGAAGTCCTCGTCTACAAGGTCCTCAACCTGGAAGAAAAGATTTCTGGGACAATACTATACGCGGAAGTGGTCCTCCACCGATAAAAACTAAGTTGGGTTGGCTTTTGCTCTATCATGCCATAGACAAGAAGGAGTGGAATAGGTACAAACTAGGCGCCATGATATTGGATGCCAATGATCCAACGCGCATACTTTATCGCTCACATGAACCTATACTCGCGCCAGATATGCCATATGAAAATGATTGGAAGCCCGGAGTTGTCTATGCTTCTGGAGCTCTTATCTTGAATGAAAAAGCCAGCTACGGAGGCGATCTTGTCGTATACTATGGTGGTGGTGACAAATATGTCTGCGTCGCAAGAACACCACTTCAACCTTTGCTTGATTGGTTAGTCGCTTACGGCCAGGTCTAGTTCCACTTTTTTACTTTCCACTTTCAACTTTCTACTTCTCTATGTTTACCTTAAACCGATCTGAACATAACCCAATACTTTCCCCAGTAGATGAACATCCATGGGAGGCTATGGCTGCCTTCAATGGTTGTCCTATTGTAGAAAATAAAAAAACATATCTATTGTATAGAGCTATGTCCGAGCCCGATCCATTGAAAGAGCCACATATAAGCACCTCCGTTATAGGAATTGCCACCGCCGACGATGACACCCACTTCGACAAAAGAAAAGTATTTTTTGGTCCAAGCGAAGATTATGACAAGTATGGCTGTGAAGATCCGCGCGTGACCAAGATTGATGATACATTTTATGTATTTTATACAGCACTTGGAGGATATCCTTTTTCGGCAGACAATATCAAAGTTGCAGTTGCCTTGAGTACAGACCTCAAAACCGTGAAGGAGAAACACTTGGTCACACCTTTCAACGCCAAGGCTATGGCACTTTTTCCAGAAAGGATGAATGGTAAACTCGCTGCCCTCGTCACGGTAAATACAGATAGAAAACCTTCGGACATTTGTTATATTGAGTTCGAAAAGAAAGAGGATATCTGGTCGAAGGAATATTGGGAAAAATGGGCACAAGATCTGGACAATCACAAAATAAATTTTCGACGAGTAGATAGCGATCAGGTTGAACTAGGTGCGCCGCCACTCAAGACTGAAAAGGGTTGGCTTGTTGTATATTCGCATATTCAAGATTATGGTGGATCAAATCCTGTTTTTGGAGTAGAGATAGTTTTGCTTGATCTTCTAAATCCTCGTCGTGTAGTCGGTCGAACAAAAGGACCTTTCATGGTGCCAGACACATATTATGAAAGATTTGGTCATGTTTCGAACATTGTTTTTCCTTCTGGTGCTCTCATCAAAAAAGGAAAGTCGGAAAGTATGACTAAGCTCGAAATATATTATGGGGGAGCTGACACTCATACGGCTATGGCTTATATTTTCTTGGACAATTTGCTTGGTAATATCACCGATTCAGAAGAAGCGAAAAAAACACGTTTCAAAAGATTTATTGGAAATCCTATCATTTCTCCAAGACCGGGACTTTTGTGGGAAGCTGGCGGAACTATAAATCCTGCAGCGGTCGAACTCAACAATAAAACTCATATCATATATAGAGCTGCGACTGTGACAAATGTTTCCGTTATGGGTTATGCCACAAGTAGTGACGGTTTCACTATAGATGAACGTCTCGACAAGCCTATATATTTCCCTAGGACTGAATATGAATATAGACCAGACTCAAACTCTAACTATGGTTGTGAAGATCCACGCATAGTAGTTATCGGCGACAAACTCTATATGACTTACACAGCATACAACGGCGGTACGCCTCGTGTAGCAGTGAGCTATATAACTATTCACGATTTTCTAGATAGGCGATGGAGTGCTTGGTCAGTCCCAAATGTCATCACTCCTCCAAATATTCCAAACAAAGATGCGACTATTTTGCCAGAACCTGTCGATGGAAAGTACATGATAATTCACAGGATAAATGAGGGTATATGTGCGGACTTCGTGAACTCCCTCGATTTTTCCAAAGAAGAAGTCAATAAATGTATTGAGATTTTGAATCCAAGACCTGGTATGTGGGATGGAGTGAAAGTCGGTATAGCAGGACCTCCAGTGAAGACGAAAAAGGGATGGCTGCTTCTTTATCATGGCATTTCCAGAAGCAAAAAATATCGTGTTGGTGCTGTGCTTCTAGATCTCGAGGATCCAACAGTTGTGAAGGCTAGAACTGCCGTACCAGTTTTCGAACCTGAAGAAAGTTATGAAAGAAATGGTCTCATTCCAAATGTTGTTTTTCCTTGTAGTTTGATTGTGAGAAATGGCACTGTCTACATTTATTATGGTGCAGCGGACAGTGTCATAGGTGTGGCAACTATAAAGTTGGAGGATTTATTGAATAAACTCAGGACATAGAACTGGCCTAAGTGTAGTATAATTATTTTACATATGATCGACTATACAAAAAAAGAGCTAATCATCTTCGACAAAGACGGTACTATCACGCCAAGCAAGTCACCACTCGAAAAAGATATTGCAGATCTTATCGTTCAGCTTTTGGCAAAAAAGAAAGTAGCTATCATATCTGGTGGAAGTTTTCCTTTGTTTGAGACACAACTTCTAAATAAATTGCCAGCAAATGGAGATCATGAACTGACAAATCTATTTTTATTACCAACATCTGGAACTCGTCTGTATACGTGGCGTGGTTCTTGGCACGAACAATATGCTGAGGATATCTCAGTTGCAGACAAGAAGAATATTATGGAGAAGCTCAATATGGCTTTGACTGCTACTGGATATACGAAGCCTCAAAAGATATATGGCGATCTTATGGAAGACCGAGGCTCACAGATAACTTTTTCTGCACTTGGTCAAAATGCTCCGCTTGAGCCGAAGCAAGCTTGGGACCCAACGAGAGCAAAGCGTGAGGCTATCGCAGATTTCCTGAAGGATAAGCTTCCAAGGTTCGATGTCAGGATTGGAGGCTCAACTTCTATAGATATAACCATGAAGGGGGGTCAACAAGGCCTATGGCATACGAAAACTTGAGGACTTTCTGCATATGCCACTCGATAAGATGCTATTTATAGGGGATACATTGTTCCATGGGGGCAACGATTACCCAGCAAAATCAACAGGTATAGACTGTATAGCCGTTACGGGGCCACAAGATACCGGTAAAATCATACAGGACATAGTATTATCCACACCTAGTAAGTAGGTTACGTGTCCATGTGGGTCAAATTATGTTACAATTTAGACACGTAATTTACAGGACTTATTATTTATAAATTAGATCTTTAATCAAATCATTATGATTTCAAAAATGCGTTCTAAAGCCAATGCTCGAGGTTTCACTCTCTTGGAAATATTGCTCGTCGTGGCCATTATCTCTATCTTGGCAGGTATAGTTATCGTCGCCATCAACCCCGCAAAGCAGCTCGGTGATGCCAGAAATGCTCAGAGAAGGGCGGATGTCTCTACTATTTTGAGTGCTGTTTATCAGTATGTTATAGATAACAGCGCAATCGGTTTTCCTACAACTACTCCAGATATTACTAATGTTGGAACATATGGAGGATTTTTCCCAACGACACAACCTGCATCTACGACCTGTGGTATATTGGCCGGCACAGCAACAAGCAGTCTAATCTCGGGTATATCAACTTCAACATTCCAGATATGTAAGTCGAATGCAACATCTTGTACTGGCACAAGTAACGTAAATTCATTGAGTAATCTTGCTGCCAATGTTTCAATGGTACCACTTACGGCTGGTACAGTGTCATATCTTACTTCATTGCCTGTTGATCCTAGTGCTCCAGCAAACGGAGTTGGAACCGGTTATATCATTGCTAGGATTCCCGGAAATCACATCGCAGTCTGTGCACCAAATACAGAAAATAGCGTGGACATGATCAGTGCCATAAGATAGGTCCTTACGCGTTCGCTTGTTAGTCATCAATAAAGATAATGTCCCTATCCTATGATCGCGAAAAACTTAAAGAGTTACTCGTCACAAAAGGTCATATAGATGAGCTTCATTTCAAAGCTGCAGCAGAAGATGCTGAAAAACTAAACCAGCCAATCGAGATTTCACTTGTCGAAAGAGGTGAGATAAAGGATCGCGACTTGGGTGAAATGTTAGCAAGAGAATATGGTGTACCTTTCGTCGACTTGAACGAACAAGGTGTCGACAACGAAGCCTTCGAGGTTTTGCCAGAAGTTGTTGCACGCTCTCAGGGTGCTGTGGTCTTCAGCAAGGATGGCGATGATATAAGCCTGGCTATCACTGACCCTGGTAATATTGAATTTATCGACTCACTCAAAAAAGTATCAAAAGGGAATATAACTATTTACTATGGAACTCCTTTTGGAATGCGCGAAGCATTCAAAAACTATAAGAACAATATCTATAAGACTATCAAGGATCTCGTTGAAGATTATGAGATAAATAAAAATGAAAGCAGTCCAGTGGCACTTGTGGATCGTTTCTTGGACTATGCCTATGACAACTCCGCTTCCGATATTCACTTGGAGCCAGCTTCTGACGGGACTGTATCAGTGAGATTCCGTATAGACGGTACTCTCTATGAAGTTTCCAAGTATCCGATCATCATGCACAGACCGGTTGTCTCGAGAATAAAGATCATGTCTCACTTGAGAACAGATGAGCAAGAC
>CAIPWS010000104.1 GCA_903868845.1 uncultured bacterium | reverse complement strand
TGAACGTATAATCTTCGCATCCTCTAGATCGTGCGCGATAGAAGAAAGTGACGAGCCGTCTTGTATGGAAAATATGGATCTACCAGGAAATGTTCCAGGTGATGTTGAAGCGAAAACGGTAGCTACAAGCAATATGAACACAGCCAATGACACACCTATTATGACTCTGCGTGCATTTGAACTCATTTTATATAGGAAGGTTTGCAGGAGCCTCAGACTTCTTGGAAGGAACACGCTCGAGAGTAGGCGTACTTGCAACAGATCCTGGGAAGTGGAATAGAGTTGCAAGCTCCTCACCATTTAGAACCATAGGAGTTCCTTGGAATGGTGGGAAGAAATATGAACGTCTCTTGTAAGCCATGATGATCCAACGAGCCATTCTGTTTCGACGAATGTCCTTATAGTCTTGCCAAGGATATTCATAGTTTTTGTGCCAAGAACTACCTGGTCTGAAACCATTCAAATGTTCAGAACTAAAATGCTTGAAGGTACCGATAATACCGCCAATATTTGTTGGATTGAAAAATTCCTTCTCTGCAATATATATTGCACGAATACCAGCATCAAATGCTTGCTTAGTGATACTTCTCTCAAGTGCCTCAACGATAGCCTGCTCGCCTTTTGAGATAGTTGGAGACTTAGTGAAGCCTGTAGGATTGCCTTCGGCATCCATGATAGGATCTCCAGCAACTTTGGACTTCTCATCGCGCATAAGTATCTTACTAACTTCCTTCTGAGCTCCTTCTTTCCAAAGATCTGCTTTCTTCCACCAGTGACCTCCCTTCACCTGATCATCTTTGTGACAACGTATGATGATCTGCATCCATACTTGCTGGTTTGGACCAACACTTCCAAGATATTCCAGCAATGGAACCATGGGATCAACCTTGAATTCCTCTTTAGGATCTTTGTCTAGACCATAATCGACGTAAGTCTTTATAGGATATGCATCAGGCTTAGTGAACTTGAACTCAGAGGCCCATATCTTCATAGTCTTTGGATCATAATGAACTGATCTTGCATAATCTTCTCTTTCATAAACTTCTATACCAGGAAAATTGGCATATAAGGCTGTTTGTGTGTTTGCTTTTGCAGATTCACGCAGCCAGATGAAAAATTTGACCTGACCTTCTACTGAAACAAGTTCAAGAGATGCCCATGGCCTAGTTTCTCCAAGCCAAAGTTGTTTGTACCAATTTCCATCTGTTGGATTGTGGAATGAATTCAAAAACATTTCCATAGCAAGTGGTGACTTGAATAGATCCTTCGGAAGTTTGATCTCTAGAACGGCGTACTTCTGGGAAAAGAAAAAGGCTGCTCTGACATATCTCATCCAGAGATCCCAAAATATGCGACCGAGTATGATAGCGAGAATAAATGGCGAGAAAACTACCACGTAGTTTAGTACCACTGGCGAAACAGCGCTTTTGAACAAAGTTACTATATTTGCAAAGGCCTGATCCAACGTCATGGCCGTATTATATCATAGACGCACTACAAATATGAAACGAATGTAGGCAGTTTTCTTTATACAGCGACAGCAGAATACTTACCTTCTTTATTGTGAGTGAAATACTTAGGATTCTGGAGATTGACCAAGATTGTGTTTGGCTTAACATAACGTTCCTTCATAACCTTCTCAATGATAGCTTCCTTGGTCATGGGACCATTTTTTGCCAAGATATCTGTGATAACATCACGAACTATACCTGGTGTATAACCCCATTCTGCGAGTGCGTAAAGTCCACGACCAACGAGAACGAAGCGTTTGTCTTTTATAAGTTCATTGTGAGTAGTTGCGACATGGGCCTTCTTGTTGAACATCTTCTCGATCTGCTTTGCAACGTCGCGGAAGTGTATAGGAGATCCGTGTTTGCGAATAACCAAGAAAGCATAATCACGCATACCCTTTGTACTTATGTTTGGAGAATTCGTCATACCCCAGTCGCCAAGTGTATTGCGTCCAATGTTCTTGGAAATTGCCAACCAGCGGCGTACTATCTCTTGATTTTTATAACGCTCTGAAACATCTTCGAGGTGGCTAAGAAATTTGTTGACCATCTCTGACTCAGGAAGAAGATCATCTGTCTTCAAGTTCGAATAAAGGTTCTTGAGAGCTGACTCAACCTTCTTTGCAACCTCTTCATTGACGTGCCAACGGTGACGGAAATCGTCATCCTCCTTCATCTTCTTGAAAGGCTCACCAACAACGAGCAAGAAATGAATATGGTTCTGGAGAGATTTATCCTTGGAAACGTGACCAAGGAAATCATCCTCAACTACTATTCCACCCAAAGAATGTAGGAGTTCTTCTATCTCAGCAAATACAGACTTCTCGAGTTTGTATTCTTCTGACTTGCGTACATTTGCTATACCGTAGTTTTCTATCTGTCTGACACGCTCACGAGTGATGCCGTATTTCTTTCCAATAGAATCCAAGGTCATACGTCTGGTGTCCTTGCCTAGACCATAACGGTAGACGAGAACTTCATGCGCACGATCTGGTAATGAGGCCAAAAGCCTTTTTACAACTTGCTTTGGTTTGAACGAAATAGCTGATTGGGTGGAAGCCATATTGTTGATTTAATAATAATTATGTTGCTCTATATATGTATACGTTTTATCACCTATACCCTATAAAGTCAAGCTATTATACACTATATTGCCTTATGTGACAATGCTCACCAATTTACCCTTTATGACAATGACTTTTTTGATGGTTTTTCCTTCTATCCACTTTTTCACTTCAGGTAATGCGTAAGCTGCAGACTTCATCGCCTCTTCATCTGTTTTAGCAGTGTTTGCATCGATCTCGAACGTTCCGCGCATCTTGCCGTCCACTTGAACAGCTATTCTTGCAGTAGATTCTACAGTTAACTCTGGCTTGTAGGCAGGCCAAGGAGAAGTATGTATAGAGCCATTATTTCCAAGATTGGACCATAGCTCTTCTGTCACATGTGGGGCAAACGGAGCCAAGAGTTTGAGTAATATTTCGAATTGCTCTTTGTTTATGGAGACTTTTTCGAGTTCATTTACGGTTATCATAAGTGAACTTATGGCTGTATTGAAATGTAATGTAGCTATATCGTCAGAAACTTTCTTGATGGCTTTGTGGATGAGTTTGTCTGCGGGTTTGAAATCTGGAGTTGCGGTTGTTGCGGACTTATTTGAAAGTTTTGTTGCTTCTGTGACCTTGTCAGCCATTTTCCAAACTTTTTCTACAAATCTTCGTGAGCCTATCATGCTATCGGTGCTCCATGCGATCTGCTGGTCAAATGGGCCCATGAACATTTCATAAAGACGCAAAGTGTCCGCGCCATATATCTTCACGACATCATCTGGGTTCACAACATTGCCGAAACGTTTCGACATCTTGCGACCATCTTCACCCATGATGAGACCAACGTGTTGAAGTTTTATAAATGGCTCAATAGTTGAGACGACACCTATGTCATAAAGGAATTTGTGCCAGAAACGAGAGTAGATAAGGTGACGTGTGGCATGCTCAGCACCACCTACATAGAAATCGACTGGTGCCCAGTATTTTTCATTCTTCTGGTCAACCAAGGCTTTTTTATTGTTCGGATCCATGTAGCGCAGGTAGTACCAAGATGATCCAGCCCATTGAGGCATAGTGTTTGTCTCGCGCTTGGCTTTGCCACCACAATCTGGACACTTGGTGTTGACCCACTTATCTATAGAAGCGAGTGGTGACTCACCCGTGCCTGTTGGTTCGTAGGACTTGACTGGTGGAAGTTTGACTGGGAGGTCTTTTTCTGGGACTGCGACCACGCCACATTTCTCACAATGCACAACTGGAATAGGTTCGCCCCAATATCGCTGACGTGAGAAGACCCAATCACGAAGTTTGTATTTTGTAACCCATTTTCCGTGGACGAAGTCCGTGATGTCTTTTTTGATGGATTCAGATGACTTACCATTGAAATGACGTGAATTGATGAGTACGCCGCTATCACAATATGCAGCCTTGGATATATCTCCGCCTGCAATAACTTCTGTAACAGCAAGTTTAAACTTCTTAGCAAAAGCAAAATCCCTTTCATCATGAGCAGGAACGGCCATGACCGCGCCTGTACCGTAGTCTGCTAAGACATAGTCAGATATCCAGACTGGAACAAATGAATCGTTTGCAGGATTTGTAGCAGTGATACCTTTGAGCTCAACACCCGTCTTTTCCTTCGTAGCATCTGTACGTTCTATCTCGGTTTTATTTTTTGATTTTGAAATGTATGCCTCGACCTCTGCTTTGTTTGTGACTTGCTTCAATATCTCATTCACAAATTTGTGCTCAGGTGCCAAGACGATGTATGACACGCCGAAGAGTGTATCTGGTCTTGTTGTGAAGACACTTATGGGCTGATCGAAATACTTGAGGTAGTCACCAATATCAAAACCGACTTTGAAATCTATGAGTGCTCCTTCACTTTTCCCTATCCAATCTTTTTGAGATTTAACTATGGAGGCTGGCCAATCGAGGAGTTGTGATGATGACGATGATTTGTCAGATTGATTTTTCTTTGCATCGAGGTCCGCAAGCAGACGCTCTGCATAGTCAGTAATCTTGAGAACCCACTGACGCATAGGCTTCTTTTCAACTATAGTGCTGCAACGTTCACAACGACCGTCTTCAACATCCTCATTTGCTAGACCAGTTTTACATGAAGGACACCAGTTTATCGGTTCAAAAGATTCATACGCCAAACCTTTCTTGAACATCTGTAGAAAAATCCACTGAGTCCACTTGTAATATTCCGGATCAGTCGTATTTACTTCG
>CAIPWS010000103.1 GCA_903868845.1 uncultured bacterium | reverse complement strand
TGCTGCGGGACTTGGATTCGAACCAAGATAACAAGCTTCAAAGGCTCGTGTCCTACCATTAGACGATCCCGCAATAACCTACAAACTACTAACACCCAGAATACTAGCGTAAAAAATGGAAACTGCCCAGTGCTCAGTTCGAGCACTGGGCAGGACCACAAACATTCTCAAACTAACCGTATGCGCACATCTCTGAGAGTGCGGCGCTGACGAGTCCCGGATTGACCTCATCGTTTGGTATAAGCCGACACAACGGTTCAGGCTTACTTACAAGCTCGCGATATCCAGAATCAGTCAATGTGATCACGACAAACTTCGTCTTCGGCCACATAGAACGAATCCTGGCGTATGCCGCAAGGTTGGGACCATTTCCATCCATGATCACAACCTCAGGATCTTCCTTGCCAGACATACCGAACTTGGCAAGTGCTTCCTCTGGTTTCCAGACCAACTCCGCGACCAAACGTGGCGCCAGAACTTCATCCATCTGGAACAACGTCACAAACGGACTTCTGATAAGAACAGCTCTCCCTGGCATAGTATCCCCCTTTGTTTACTGTAGCCTTTATATCACAATCACACTTTGGCGGCAATATTCACTACGGCAATCTCAAGTGGCAGACTTTCTATAGAAGCACGCGCTGTCTCTATGGCAGCTTGAAGTAAAGAAGAAAGCATGTGTGTAGTCAAAAGCTTTTTTGCAGCAGTCGTAGAAATGAAAGCCATGTCATCATCTGAAACTCTAGCTTTCACATAAGCTACAGAACTAGGCGAATTTTGTATCAGAAGAATAAGCCTCATTTTCTCTAGAACGAGTGTCAAGAAAATATTCATTGAAAGACCTGACTCAACGGCTTTACTTATGACAGTGAGCGACTTGTCTGCATCTTTCGCAAGTACGTGTGTTATAAAATCATTTATAAGTTCAGATCTTGGAGCACCTGTTATGGCTTCGACCTCGGATCTCTTTATGCCTGCAGATTTTCCTTTGACTGAACTCAAAACCTTCTCCAAATTTCCAAGCGCATCTCTGAATGATCCATCACCAAGTAAAGCTATGAGATCAGCCGCGCCAGCATCTAGTGTATGACCCTCCTTCTTGGCAATTGCGCTTACGTGTATACGTATAACATCTCGTGAAGGTCTTTTGAATGTAAATGTCTGACAGCGAGAAATAATAGTCTCTGGAACTTTGTCCAACTCTGTAGTCGCAAGTATAAAAATGACATGTTGTGGTGGCTCTTCGAGAGTCTTCAGCAGTGCATTCCAAGCATCCTTAGAAAGCATATGCACCTCATCTATGATATAAACTTTGTATGGCGAATTGAATGGAAGTACTGCCACATGATCGCGGAGGTGTCTGATGTCATCTATTCCTCTGTTTGAAGCCGCATCTATCTCATAAACATCTTCCTCCTTCGTATCCAGTGCTCGCGCCAATATACGCGCAACACTTGTCTTACCTGTTCCACGACTTCCAGAAAAAAGATAAGCATGAGAAATATGCTTATTTGATATAGCGTCAGTAAGAGCATTTACAATACTCTCTTGTCCGACAACTTCGGACCATTTACTTGGGCGGTATGTACGATATAAAACAGTCATTTTTTTACAATGAAAACATTGTTTCATCATTCTAACACAACTTTAAATATTCTTTATATATTCCTTAACTATCTTTTTCACCTCGACAAAATCACTAGATTCCATAAGCTTGACTCTCAATTCCTTGGCGCCATCCCAACCAGAAACATAGGCTTTGAAATGTTTCTTCATGACTGCGAAGTTCTTCACTCTCTTTTTTCCACCAAACAATTTCTCAAACAGAGTCGCATGCTCCAACATTATTTCCAGCCTCTCTTTTGGTGATTTATCTTGTGCTGGGTTTTTCATGTCGGCAAAAAACCAAGGCTTTCCAAATATTCCACGGCCAACCATGACCCCATCGCAGCCACTTACTTTCGCTTTCTCTTCTGCGTCCAACATGGAAGCGACATCGCCATTTCCTATAATCAAAGTTCTTTCTCCTGGAGAAATGTCAGACTGAACCTGATCGCGCAACTTCACTATCTCTGGCATGAGCTCCCAATGCGCAGGAACATCTGACATCTCCTTGCGTGTTCTCAAGTGAACAGTGAGCGCTGGTATGGTTGGCGAAGAACCATCTTTGAGACTAAGCAAAGCTTGCAACCAAGGCATATCAACTTTGTTATATCCTATGCGCGTCTTTACTGATACCGGAATCGCTGCACCTTCGCGCGCTGCAGCAAGTACACCGAAAGCGGCTTCTTTATCTTTCATCATAGCAGCTCCACCACCCTGCTTCTCGACGGCACGGTCTGGACAACCCATGTTTATATCAAGTCCATCAAATCCAAGTTTTGCCACGAGTTTAGCAGCATCATGCATAGCTTGTGGATGACCTGAAAAGAGTTGAGCAACTATTGGTCTCTCTTTTTCAGTAAATTTGAGATCATTTATAAGTTGTTTTCTTCCAGGAGACATGAGACCGTCTGCAGAAACAAATTCTGTCCACATCACATCCGGTTTACCGTATTTGGCTATCATGATCCTGAAAGCGGCATCTGTGACATTT
>CAIPWS010000102.1 GCA_903868845.1 uncultured bacterium | reverse complement strand
GCCTGGCTATCACTGACCCTGGTAATATTGAATTTATCGACTCACTCAAAAAGATAGCAAAAGGCGATGTGACAATATATTATGGAACTCCTTTTGGAATGCGCGAAGCATTCAAGAACTATAAGAACAATATCTATAAGACGATCAAGGATCTTGTTGAAGATTATGAGATAAATAAAAATGAAAGTAGTCCAGTGGCACTTGTGGATCGTTTCTTGGACTATGCCTACGACAACTCTGCTTCCGATATTCACTTGGAACCAGCTTCTGACGGAACCGTCTCAGTGAGGTTCCGTATTGACGGTACTCTCTATGAGGTTTCCAAGTATCCGATCATCATGCACAGACCAGTTGTCTCGAGAATAAAGATCATGTCTCACTTGAGAACAGATGAGCAGGATGCGACTCAAGACGGACGCTTCGACTATGCGAAGGACAAAGTTAAGTTCGATGTTCGTGTCTCTATACTTCCTATCACTCACGGTGAAAACGTGGTTATGCGTATTCTTTCTGAAAAATCTAGAAAGATGACTCTTGACGACCTCGGACTTCTAGATGAAGATCTTGAGAAGGTAAAAACAGCTCTCGACAAGCCTTACGGTATGATCATCGTCGTTGGTCCAACTGGTGCAGGTAAGACAACAACCTTGTATTCGCTCATGCTTATCTTGAACCAGCAGCCAATAAATATAGTGACTATCGAAGATCCTGTGGAATATAGTGTTGTGAAGGTTCAACAGATTCAAGTGAATGCGAAGAAGAATATTACTTTCGCAAACGGTCTTCGTGAAATAGTCCGTCAAGACCCAGACGTGATCATGGTGGGAGAAATTCGTGATAATGAGACAGCTTCTATCGCGGTGAATGCCGCCATGACTGGTCACATGCTTTTGTCTACTATGCACGCCAACGATGCTGCTACTATATTCCCACGTTTGACTGAGATGAGTGTCGAGCCATTCCTTGTGGCATCTTCTGTGAATGTTGTCATATCACAAAGACTTGTTCGCAAGATTTGTTCTTTCTGTAAGATTTTGTATCCACCACATCCAGAAAAACTTTCTGAGATAAAACGTATAAAAGAAACTCCAGAGTTCAAAACTCTTATGACCAGACATTTCCCAGGACAAAGAATAGAGGATTTGAAGCTCTACAAGGGAACAGGCTGTAAGAACTGTAACCATACAGGCTATCTTGGTCGTATGGGTATATTTGAAGTTATGGAGATAGATGACGATATACGTGACCTTATCATCAAGAAGTCTTCTGCTTCTGCTATAGAGGCAAAAGCCGCAGAAAATGGTATGATTCCTATGTTCTACAATGGTGTCGGTCTAGTATTCAAAGGTCTTACCACATTTGAGGAAATACTTGGATTGACGAATTAAATATGGCAATATCGTTCAAAAGTACACTACCGCTGGAAGATCAGGTCGAGTTTGCAAAAAACTTGTCTGTACTTTTGCGTGGAGGAGTTTCTATCGATGAGGCCATTCTTTCACTTGCAAATCAGGCTCGCTCAAAGGGTTTGAAGACGACACTGACTGAGATAAGTAATCACTTGGCAAAAGGAGTTTCCTTGTTCACTGCTATGGCAAATAGCCACAGCCGTTTCGGAACTGTGGTGACGAGTCTTGTACGTGCTGGAGAACTTTCTGGTTCATTGCCTGAAAACTTGGATTTCTTGGCTGACTGGTTGAGCCGTGATAGTAATTTGCGTAAGGAGATAAGTTCAGTCACTCTATATCCTAAACTCGTTATAGGAGCTACTGTATTTTTGGGTGGTGGTTTGGCAGTCTTCATATTGCCAAAGCTCGTGCCTATGTTCATGAGCTTGCACGTCAAACTTCCTTGGATAACGCAGTTTATTCTGGATGCGTCTATGTACCTTCAGTCCAGCTGGATAACTGTCTTCGGCGGTTTGGTTTTTGTATTTATACTTTTTGAAGTTCTTATGCGTATGAGTTCAGTCAAGATGATGGTCGACAGAACTACTATTCACGTAGCCTTTGTCGGAGATATGATCAAGGACTATCAGTTGGCACTTTTCAGCCAACTTATGGCTACACTTTTGAAGTCCGGTCTTACTGTTGACGAATCTCTAGAAATCGCTTTCGTCGGAACTGGAAATCTTTACTACAGAAAAGCTTTGACTGACATAAGAGCAAGATTGCTAAATGGAGTCTCTGTTACAGAAACTGTGAAGCTATATCCAGCTTTGTACCCACCAAACTTCGTGAACCTTTTGTCAGTCGGTGAAAACTCTGGGTCATTGCAGGAATCTTTCTTGAACTTGGCCAACTACTATACTGAAGAGATCAATATCAAGACGAAGCGTTTGCCAGTTGTTATTGAGCCGGTCCTTCTCGTCGTCATCGGTGTTGCTGTTGCCACATTGGCTTTGGCTATCATTATGCCTATATATAAGCTTACTGGAAGTTTGAGTTAGTCGGCAAGTCTTCATTTTTTGTATTGTATCCTACACAGTTCTAAAGATTTTCTTTACTCCGTTTATAAGTTTCCCTTGGTTTTCAATATTATCTAGTATAGAATAAACTTTACTGAATTCACGAGCTGTCATTGCTGCTAGGTTCGCAATTTCATCTTCAATTTTCTTATCAAGGTTTTTGACGGAGATCTTAAGTTCCGCGACGTCAATTTTAAGTATTGCAACATCGCTTTTCAATGTGGCGACATCAGTTCTCAATCCAACAATATCACTTTTCAT
>CAIPWS010000101.1 GCA_903868845.1 uncultured bacterium | reverse complement strand
GTCACCGACCAGATAATAGAACATTTCAGGCTGACGCCGGTGCAGAAAACTGCATTGAAAAAGCTGGGACTTTCGACTATAAATGACTTACTTCACCATTTCCCTGTACGATATGGGGACATAGCAAAGTCTCAAAACATCCTCAGTCTGAAGAAGGGCGACAGTGCTGTCATCTTCGGAAAAATTTCTGGACTAAAAGCTAGTAAAGGCTTCCGCACGAAGGTGGCTATGGCAAATGGTCTTGTGGAAGATGAGACCGGATCTATACATTGCGTCTGGTTCAATCAGCCATACCTTGCGAAGATGACTCCAGAAGGTGCTTCAGTACGCATCGAAGGAAAAGTTTCAGAGCGCAGAAAAACGGGTGAACTTTATTTTTCAAATCCAAAACTAGAAGTGGTAAACCAACTTCCAACAGGCGTCGGCGATTCCCTTTTTGGCGAAGGAAATGAAACACATACACTTTATCCAGTCTATCCAGAATCACGCGGCATCACTTCCTTGTGGCTATATCACGCTGTGCAAAAAATATTCAAGAGTGGAGTCTTGGATACTATCGAAGATCCATTACCTTCTGAAATAATCGAAAAATACAGTCTTCCCGCCATAAAGACAGCGATCGTCTGGATACACACTCCACTCAAAAATGACGATGCTGTAGCTGCTCGCAAGAGATTTTCTTTTGAAGAAATATTCTTAATACAGCTCGGTCGTCAACAGGCTCGAGCCTTGTATGAGAAGAATCCAACATTCAGCATAGAACCAAACGATAAACATGTGCAGGAATTTATCCGACGATTTCCATTTAAAGCTACCGATGCACAGATGCGAGCCATACAAAACATACTCGATGATATGCGCGGCGAGCGACCTATGTCTCGCCTCCTCGAGGGTGATGTAGGTTCTGGTAAAACTGCAGTTGCCGCCACGACAGCTTATGCCGTCATCGCATCGAAGCTACAAGTCGCCTATATGTGTCCGACGGAAATATTGGCTACTCAGCACTTCGAATCATTTATACAATACTTCTCTTACATGCCCATACGCATCGGACTCATGACCGGCTCAGGATGTAAAGTATTTCCATCGAAGGTAAATCCAAAAGGCTGGACTGACATATCTCGTACACAACTTCTCAAATGGGTTGAAGATGGTTCCGTCGCTGTACTCATAGGCACTCATGCACTCATCCAAAAGTCGGTTAAATTTAAACGCCTTGCTTACGCAATCATCGACGAGCAACATCGCTTCGGCATGAAACAAAGGGCTGAGTTGGTGAAGAAAAATGGCACAGCTGCTCCTCACCTACTCTCTATGACAGCTACTCCTATTCCTCGCACCCTTACTCTGACTATTTATGGTGACCTAGATCTGACTTTACTTGACGAATTACCAGCTGGACGCAAACCCATAATCACTGAAAGCGTCGGACCAGATAGACGAACTGAAACTTATGAAAAGATACGTAGAGAACTTTCCGATGGTCGACAAGCCTTCGTGATATGTCCACGTATAGATGAACCAGATCCTGAAAAAGAGTCTGCCTTGAATGCAAAATCCGTCAAAGAAGAAGCGAAGAGACTGAAGAAAGAAGTATTTCCTGAATACGAGATAGGTATCATGCACAGCAAAATGTCCAGCGATGACAAAGATCGTGTTATGGATGACTTCAAGCGCGGAAAAATTCACATCCTTTGTTCAACTTCAGTCGTTGAGGTTGGAGTCAATGTTCCAAATGCAACCATCATAGTCATAGAAGGTGCAGAAAGATTTGGTCTGGCACAGCTTCACCAACTTCGTGGACGTGTCATGAGAAGTTCGCATCAAGCATACTGTTATGTATTTACTGAAACTTCATCTCAAAAATCTATAGATCGTCTGCGTGCACTAGTCACTGCCAAAAACGGATTTGAGCTTGCTGAACTAGATCTCACACAACGAGGCGCAGGTGAACTATCTGGTGTTCGCCAATGGGGCATTTCAGATGTCGCCATGGAAGCACTTAAGAATATGAAAATGGTTGAAGCTGCTCGTAGCCAAGCAATACGCATAATAAATGAAGATCAAATGTTAAACGGCTTCCCTATACTCAAAAGAGCCGTCAATGACAGTGTCAAAGCGGCACATTTTGAATAATTATTTAAATGTCCGCCCTCTAGGATTCGAACCTAGGACCCTCGAGGTATAAGCTCGATGCTCTAACCAACTGAGCTAAGGGCGGGTAACAAACTGTCACCATGCTCATACGAGCCCATAATTTATACCACATCGTCCCTCTTCTTCATAGGTATTCCCTGTGCAATAACTATAGTCTCATATTCCTCGCGCTCAATAGTTTCAACTTCGATCAAACGCTTTGCTATAGCTTCAAAAGCTTTTTTGTGACCAGACAAAACATCTTCAGCTTGTTTGCGGGCTTCTGTCATGATGCGAGTAACTTCGCTATCTATATCGGCGGCGACGCGCTCTGAGTATTCTTTGTCATTGACTCCCATTCCAAACATAACTTTTCCAGCTGGAGATTCGAGAGCAACAGGACCTATCTTCTCAGACATTCCATACTGCGTAACCATACTGCGTGCAAGTGCAGTTGAAACTTGTAAATCATTTGAGGCACCAGTAGTCATATCGCCAAACATCATACGCTCTGCAACATATCCACCCAGTGAAACAGCGATATCATCTAGGAATTCTTTACGAGACTGTAAGCGGCGCTCTTCTGTAGGCAACTTGAGCGTGTAACCTGCAGCACGTCCGCGTGAAATGATAGAAATCTTGTGAACAGGATCTGCGTATGGCAAAACAGATGAGACGATAGCGTGACCGGCTTCATGATATGCAGTGATCTCTTTCTCTTTCACAGAAAGAATATGACTGCGACGTTCTGGACCAAGCATAACTTTTTCTATTGAACGGATGAGATCAAATTGACCGATCTTTGTACGATCTTCACGAGCAGCAAGTATTGCCGCTTCATTCATGAGAGATGCGAGATCTGCGCCAGAAAAACCTGGAGTTCTTTCTGCCACGATAGTTATATTTACATCTTCAGCCAATTGTTTCTTTGCACAATGAATCATAAGTATAGCTTCACGATCTGAGCGATCTGGAAGATCTATGACAACACGTCTGTCGAAACGTCCTGGGCGAAGCAAAGCTGGATCGAGAACGTCTGGTCTGTTCGTAGCTGCCATGACTATAACTTTTTCATTTGGTTCGAAACCGTCCATCTCCACAAGAATCTGGTTGAGTGTCTGTTCGCGCTCATCATTTCCTCCACCCATGCCTGAACCACGCGCACGTCCGACAGCATCGATCTCATCGACGAAAACTATAGATGGTGCAGCCTCTTTCGCCATTTTGAATAAATCGCGGACACGTGAAGCGCCAACACCGACGAACATTTCTACGAATTCTGAACCAGAAATTGAGAAGAAGGCGACGTTAGCTTCACCAGCAACTGCACGTGCAAGAAGCGTATTGTGGTTGATAAGTCCATTGGCAATAAAATTATGAGTGACGGGTACAGTCAAATCATAAACAACACTCTTCGATTTACTTATCTTTTTTACTTGAGTAAAGAAAAACTTCCCAGATGAAAGATTACGTAAATGAGCAACTTCAGGCATAAGAGAAACCGCTGGTGCAAGAGTTACCGCACTTTCAACAAAGACACTCAATCCATGTTGAGATGGTGTCCTTTCACCTGAGATATATCTTTTTATATTTTTATATAGTGATTGACTATAAAATTCACGATTGAGGTAAATACTCGTGGTCGCAACGGCTTCATGCCAAACACGATCTATCAAACTACTCTGAAGTGGGATAAGGTTTATATTTGTATTTCTTTGCTTCTTACAAACTTCATCTAGACGGTTATGCTTCTTCATAACCGAAAAACCAATTTGTGACCTAAAACTATTTACAAAATCTCCATAAATCTGTATGTAATACTGCAATTGCCCATTATACTTTTTCTTTCTTTCATATTTTCTAGCTACTATTCCAATGTTCAAGAGCATGAACTGTATACTATTTATAAGTTCAGGGCTGGCGCTAGACAAACTCACACTTCCTCTCTTCTCGACTGTTCCATCAGTATCAAAAAGTCCTTGAATATAACTGCAAACAAATTCTTTCGGTGCTAACCTTATCCATTCTGGCACCACCTTATGTCTAGCATATGTTTCACCAAGTCCCCAAGATATAAGTGTTGCTTTGGCTTGTACGTTTCTCAATTCGTAATCATATTTTCCAGAAGAAATTTTTGATAATTTAATACCAAATGTTTTTTGCAATGTTTGCTGGACCTTTTCAAGTATTTCATCATCTGCCGTGGAAAGTATGACACGATCCTTGATAGTCAAACAGCCATCACCGGTCAATACACCCATAAGATAAGCCACATCTGGAGAAGGGACTCTTGTATAATTACCAAATGTCTGAGTATCACACCCTACCGCCAACCATTCATTTTCTTTAATTTCTCCTATTTTTTTGAATTTAAATTGTCCAGTCTTTTTATCTATAACAATCAAAGGATGTTCCGGAGTGCCTTCAATAGATATACCAGCATCAGTATTAAGTGAACGTGTCTCCTGCTCACCTAGACAATACCAATGTGATGCCTGTGCTGATCCCAAAATACCTTTTTCAGCATCCAATGTAACGATACCCAAACCCTTGACTGTGTTGTCTATACCAACTGAAAAATATTTTGGTATATCTTGAATAGAAATAAGACCCTTTGAAGTGGCTATCATGGTATTTCCGGAAACACATTTGCCAGTACCAGGAGCACCCATGAGAAGAACGCCCTTGGGAATCTCGGCGCCGATATCTATAAACTTTTTTGGGTTACGCAAGAAGTCCACGATCTCCAAAAGTTCTTGTTTTGCTTCCTTTGCACCAGCTACATCCTTGAAAGTGACTTTCTGTTTCTTGTCATCTGGTAGTGTTATGCGAGCTTTCGATTGACCAAATGAAAGTGCTTGCATGCCAGCTCCCTTCATCTGTCTGGTCAAAAGCCAGATGAAAAATGCCAAGAAGATAAGTGGTGCAAGAAATGGTGCGAGCTGACCCATCCAATACCAGAAGCCGCTCGGACCTTCAACCGTGATAGTCGTCGAAGCCAGTCTAGCTGGTGAGACACCAAGTCGTGACAAACTTTCTGTGATAGAAGAATCTGTTTCCTTCTGTGCAGATTTGGTTGACTTGTCTTTGTACTCCACAATGATCTGATCGGTCTGGACATTAAGTGAAGTAATATTTCCGCTGTTTATGTCATTTACTATTCCAGATAATGAAGTCACGCCCTCTACGGATGTTGTCGACGAAGAAAATTCACTGTATATCGCAGTTATAAGTAGTAGCGCTATAAAAATGATCACTACAGTTTGCAAAAATCCCATTTTCTGAGGAAATATTCGGAATGGTCCTTTCTGATTCTTGGGTGATTTCTGAGGATTTTGACCTTTTGGTGCTGTATTTGCCATGCAGTTGATTATACAGAAAAAATTGATAAAAGGAATAGGATGTGGTTATATTACGTCAGATTTTGATGTATTGAAAATCTGTTGTTAGAGTTGTAAAAATATCCGAAACAATCACGTAGACAAGTCCCAAATATCACCAAGAAGGAGGTGCGACGTGCCGAGTCAGACAATCAAACCAGATGAGGCTGTATATCCGGTAATCATCGGGTCATGCACCACCTCGAGTGGTGCAAATATTACAGATGTTGAATCATTCTTCCAGAGATTTGCCTTCGAAACACAAGAAACAGCAGAAGACTTACCCTTCGGAGAAAAACAAGGATTGGAACTTAAACCTGAAAAGAAAGGTTCCATCCTGGCGGTCATCGAAAAGGATGGTGACGGTACGTACCTAACCATTAGAAATGACAGCCTCGAACAAGTAAGCCCGGTGTTTCAAGTGCGATCAAATCGACCATCGTCCGATGGACATGACATTCGGGTCTTCGATTGCACCAGCACAGACTCGGATTCTCCAACAAAAAAATTGCGGCTGAAAGTGCTCTTCACGGAAGCACAATTACCGCGTTTGGAGACTCCACCGAAACCTGTCCGGCCTGGACGTCTGCCGATTCAAGAAGTGGTGACGTTGCAATCGACCGAACCACCTACCGTATCAGCTCCATTACCAGCCCGACCAAGTCCTGTGACAGAAACTGCACCGGAAGTGAAGAAGAAAATGGGGCGACCTAGGAAATATGCACTTGTAGTCGTGACTCCACCCAAGGAAACTTCGACGACACCGGTGGAGGAAGATCGGGTAATCACGATACTTGTTTCGGAGATTCTGGAGGATCTAGATCAACCACGAAAAGAATTCGACGCTACTGACATTAACAACCTTGGCTCAAGCATGAAGCATGGCGGCCAAGGTCAAAACGTCATCGTAGAACCACTCGTCGGAACAGATGGAAAGAAGTGGTTAATGGTTGATGGACACCGACGCTTGCGTGGAGCACGTGAACAGGGTTTGCCGACACTGCAGGCGGTCGTGAAAATATTCAAGACCGTCGCGGAAAAACGACACTTCCAGTTCTCAGTCAATTGCAACCGGCGTGGTCATACGCCACTTGAGGAATCTGACTTCATTGCCAGTGCCAAAACTTATGGCAAAACAATTGAAGAAATAGCTAGGGAAATGGGTCGGTGCAGAAATTATGTGTACCAACGCCTAGAACTCCAGAAGCTTGCTCCTCAACTGCGGGAACAAATGCGCAAGTCGGTTCATAAGAAACAGCGCATGCGCTTACAAGTCGCGATGGTTCTAGCAAGGATTCCCGATCATGAGAAACAAATCGAGATCTGGAATCAGGTGAAGGATGAACCTAAACCGCTACTCCTGCGCCTTAAGGTGGAAAAGATAGTTGGACAAATCTCTGCAGACCTGCCGAAAGTTGGTCGCAAAACCAAACCATCGGATATGGCCTGTCAGATTTTGAATCTGTTCAGCCGCCTTCATGTCGGTAGCGTAGCTATCTCCGACCTCAAGAAAGATGCGATCGATGCGCTTATAAATCTAGCGCGTACGAGAAACATCGACTTGGAAGGAGACTTGAGGCGGGCACTGCTACCCTATCTCGCCATCCTCGAAAAAATAAAAGCAACTCAGCAACAGAAATAGACTCAAGGCCGGAATCTTTTTTCCGGAACGGGCGGTTCCTGCGAACCGCCCGTTTTTATTTTTGCGAATAATATATAGATACCCACGGGTAAACCCGTAGTACTATTTGCGCTCTGGCCGCGAGGCCACATCACAACATCTTTAGTTGTTGTCCTTCATCCTGTCGTCCCTGATACTCGACATAATGTTTGATAGTGGCTTCATCTGCACCTACGCTGCTAGCAAAATAGCCAGGAGACCAAAGGACTATCTCTTTCCAATATACTCT
>CAIPWS010000100.1 GCA_903868845.1 uncultured bacterium | reverse complement strand
CCGTGGCCCTCATAAACAAACTTAAAAAAAGCGGATTCAAGATTATCGCGTTGGAGCAGTCTGCAAAATCCGTGGATTATAAAGACGCGAGTGTTGGTGCAACGAACACTGCTATCATACTAGGAAATGAAGTTGATGGTGTCTCAGCCAAGTTTTTGAAAATAGCTGACGAGATAGCTGAGATTCCCATGACTGGAAAGAAAGAGTCATTGAATGTTTCGGTTGCTGGCGCAGTTTTCCTTTTCAGGTTGCTCGATCGTTAATTGTGATATTGTTAAATTGTTTTATTGTCTAATCAAAATATTTATGCCCGAACTTCCAGAAGTACAAACAACAGTAAATGGACTGAAAAAAACAGTCGTCGGATTGAAGATCACTTCTGTTTGGTCGGATTATGATAGCGCGTATTTTCTTGGATCTGAGACTATTAAAGACCGTGCTTATTTCAAAAAGTTTAGCAAAGAGGTGGTTGGCAAAACTGTTCATTCGGCGACGCGCAGAGCCAAAAATATACTCATTCATTTAAATGATGGCACCAAAAAAGATTCTGACGTAACCATCCTCGTTCACATGAAGATGACGGGGCATCTTCTGTATGGAAAATACGAATTTGATCAGAAAAAGAAAAAAGATCCATGGACTCCGATCATGCCAGAGGCATTGAAGGATCCATACAACCGCCACGTACACTTCGTGATAAGTTTCTCAAATGGTTCCGAGCTTGCTCTTTCTGACGTCAGGAAATTCGCTAAGGTGGCTATGATAAGCCATGGAAATGAAACCATACTTATGGAGTCTTCACACTTGAAGGATATTGGTCCGGAGCCACTCGATAAAGAATTTACTTTTGATAAATTTGTCGAGCGTTTGAGATTGAAACCTCGCGGCATGATTAAACAAGTTTTGATGGATCAGCAAATTGTTGCTGGTATAGGAAATATATATGCAGACGAATCTTTGTGGTTGTCTGGTATACACCCCGCACAAAAGATAGAAGAAATGTTTGTGAAAGGTAAGCCAAAACCTTGCTTGAAACTTTTGTTTAGAGCTATAAAAGATTCTTTGGCCAAAGGAGTTAGTTTCGGTGGAGATTCAATGTCTGATTATAGAAATGTTTATGGTGAAAAAGGGCAATTTCAAAATGAGCACCATGCTTATCAGAAAAATGGAATGCCTTGTGATAGGAAAGGCTGCAAAGGCACTATTGTGCGCATAAAACTCGCTGGTAGAGGAACACATTTTTGTAACATACATCAACGGTAGATGTCGTGATCACCCACAATGAGAAGGGTGGCGGTATTTTTTGCGGTGTATTTAAATAAAATGCGGTTTTTATAATCGATTGAGAAACTTAAATATCCATTAAACCTGCCATGCAGTTTATGTACTTTCGATTGAGTATGATTTTTATGGTCTTTGAATAGCTCTATCTTTTCCTTAACCTCTATTTGCAGATCATTTTCAAGTTTTCCATAAAGGCCTATAAATTCGGCCGTGTACTTGATTTCGATAGACATTATTTTTTGCTGAGATTTAATTTACTAGCCAATTCATCCAAATCTCCAGAAAAGACCTTACCTTCTTTTATGTTTTGTTCAGCACGTAATACTGAACTTATTGCCTCCTCTTCTCTAAGACGTATCAAAGCTCGACGAACAACATCGGCTTTGTTCGATGCGTAGCCACTATCAATCATTTGTTTAATGAAGTCTTCTAAAAACGCTGGTACAGGTACAGATATTGTGGTCATAATATTGGTAGGGAATGATTCCCAAAATAAGTTATATGATAATATAATATGATATTATCATACATAACTACAAATGCAAGCCTATTGTATACGGCCTTATGTAGCCAATCTGCTATAATACAAGCATCATGTTCTCGCCAAATCGTGCATATTTTGCGGTAGTTCTTTCCATGCTCTTCTTTGCTACTCCTTGGGTGGCACAAAATTATCCGAACCAGATCGCCAGCTTCGCAAATACTTTTGAAAAAGCTGCCTTGCAGGTCGCGTCGCAAGCTGCGGCTGTTATCATGCACAACCCGCGCACAATATCTGAACTTCAAACGAAGTACACAACTACAACTTTGGCGATGGCAACATCCTCAGTTGGTAGTGAGGTAACCACGCCTGTAGGGAATGTTGCCAAGGTCCGTATCTTGCTTGTTCCTGGTCATGAGCCAAACTTCGGTGGGACAGAATTTGGTTCATTGAAAGAAAGAGAGATGAATGTCGAGTTGGCGCAAGACCTTTCGAAGCTTCTACTCGCCGATCCTCATTTTCAGGTTTATACAACTAGAGATAACAAAGCTTGGAATCCAGTTTTTGATTCTTATTTCAAAAATGACTGGAAGGCCATAATAGCTTGGAGAAAAAGTTTACATAATGAACTTATCAACATGATATCTACTGGTTCCACGACTGCACCAGTATCAAAAGTTTTCCACCTAAGGTCTCCAGACGACGTGGCTCTACGCTTATATGGCATAACAAAATGGGCAAACGAAAATATTATGGACGTGGTGATACATATTCATTTCAATGATTTCGCAGACCACAAAGATGGATTCCCTGGTAAACACACGGGATTTTCCATATATGTTCCAGTCAAACAATATGCGAACAGTACGACTACAAAAGCGGTGGCCGCAAACATTTTGAAAAGACTAGAAGCGGACTACAAAGTAAGTAATCTTCCAGGTGAATCAACTGGCATAGTGGATGAGCCAGATCTTATAGCAATAGGATCAAACAATACTGCAGACGCAGCAAGCATGCTTATTGAGTACGGTTATATATACGAGACGAAGTTTAGAACTGCTGCAAAGAGGTCAGCAACTCTCGAGCAAATGGCCAAAGACACATATTTAGGCCTTCAAGATTTCTTCACGAGCAATGTTGGCGTCACTCCAAGGTATTTTTGAGCCACGCGCACCCATGATATAAGGGTCTGTTCCTTTTCCAGATATAAGAACTACATCACCAGTTTTCGCACGCTTTATAGCTTCGCGAATGGCAAGACGACGATCCATGATAATGGTCGGCTTTTGTGTTTTTATTCCTGAAGCAACTTCATCCACTATTTTGCGAGGATCTTCGTCATAAGGGTCTTCGTCTGTGAGAATGATCTCATCACAATAAGTGTCAGCTATACGACCCATCTCCGGTCTTTTCCAATTGTCACGACCACCACCGGTTCCACCAAGAACACAAATATTTCTTGAAGTTTGGAAGACGTGATAAAGCTTTTCGAGTGAATCTGGAGTGTGCGCATAATCGACTATCACCTGGAAATCTTGGCCAGCTTCGATCTTCTGGACACGACCAGGAATTCCGTAAAACTTTTCTATAGCACGGACTATGACTTCATCAGTAATTCCTTGGCTACGTGCAGCTGTAAGTGCAGCGAGAGTGTTGTAGATATTGAAAAGTCCAGAAAGTGGTGAGTTCACAGTGCGATCGGCCAAAGTGAACTGTATGCCTTCATTTTTCACAAGGTAAGGTTCGACGTCGTGGAGACTGTAAGTGATCTGTCGATCTGACTTACATGCCAAAAATCTGTGAGCTTCTTTGTCATCGATATTGGCTATCATGACACGGTCTTTCTTCATAGATTTTCCAAGACCTCTCGCTATATTTACTTTGGCCTCAATGTATTTTTCGTAAGAACCGTGCGCCTCGACGTGTTCTGGTGAGATGTTGGTGAGAACGAAGGCATCCAAGTCTATAAACTTGTGTCTATGAAGTAGAGCGCCTTGTGAAGTCATTTCCAAAATGAAGTATTGGCAACCATGTTGTACGGCACGTCTAAGAAGTCGCTGAAGGAATATGCGGCCAGGCATACTCATCTTGAATAGATTTTCTGAAGAGATTTCATCTACCTTGAAACGAATAGTGTTCGACAGGCCGGTCTTGTAACCAGCTTCTTCGAGAATGGCATTTAGTATCTCAGTTGTTGAGCTTTTTCCTTTTGTACCAGTGACTGCAATAACTTTGATGTGCCTGGAAGGGAAGCGATACCAGATAGCAGCGCACAAAGAAAGTGTCCAATGATAAAAAGGTTGGAGAAAGAAAAAGACTTTATCTGGGATAATATTTCTTATGAAACGTAGGATGTTTTCGAGCATGTTGTGAATGTGTTAACTCAAAACCTTGAGCGCAGCTTTCACCTTCGCACCAGTGTCTGTAAGTTTTTGGCCATTTTCTGCTACTACTTTCTTGATAGCTTCACGTGCTTCATCGGCGCCATAACCAAGAGCCTTGAGGGCTTCTATAGCGTCTGCGTCGCTCGACATACCGATCGCAGTACCTTCATCACCACCATAACCCATCATCTTGTCACGCAACTCGAGCACGATTTTTTCTGCAGTTTTTCTGCCGATACCTGAGACCTTAACAAGATGCGCGGTTGAACCTTCGCGTATTGCCCCGGCTAAAGTTTCACTGGCGACTAGAGACAATATATTGAGTGCAGTCTTCGGTCCAATTCCAGACACTGTTATGAGCAATTCGAAAAAGTCACGATCTTTTTTTGAAATAAATCCATACAAATCCTGAGAGTTTTCACGTACAGCCATATGTGTCCAAACAGTGATTTCTTGGCCTATTTTAAGGCCGTGAATAGCATCGTCAGTCAAAGAAACTTTGTAGCCCACACCATTTACGTCGAGTATGATGGCGCGGTTATTTATTTCAAATAT
>CAIPWS010000099.1 GCA_903868845.1 uncultured bacterium | reverse complement strand
CATAAAAAAGAAAGTAAATATAAAGATATTGGCACGTCTGACTGACACTGACTCTATTCGCGAAGCACTCGTTCAATACCAGAAAAGTTTGAAAGCCGAGTTTGGCGACATATTGCAAAAAGAAACTGCCGCTTTGAAAGTCTCTGCTTCGTTTGGTTCTGGTGATGATTTTTCTCCAGAAGATATGAAGAAGGCTGCGGAGGATTTGCCTGTAGTTCGTATTGTCGACACCCTCGTTAAGCATGCGACTATTCAGGGCGCATCCGATATTCATATAGAACCCATGGAAGATCAGGTTTTGGTCAGATATCGTATTGACGGAATGCTTCACGACGCCATGGTTCTTCCCAAAGAGGCTGGTCCGTCCGTTTCTGCTCGTGTGAAAGTTTTGGCTAGTCTCAAACTAGATGAGAAGCGTTTGCCACAAGATGGTCGTTTCAAACTAGACATAAACAATGAGAAGGTCGCATTTCGTGTCTCCATATTGCCAACATATTATGGCGAAAAGATAGTTATGCGTTTACTCCGAGAAAATATAACAGGATTTACTTTGGAATCTCTTCATTTTCATGGTGATGGACTTGAATGTATTCACCATGCATTGAATGTTACGACAGGTATGATACTCACGACAGGACCAACTGGTTCAGGAAAGACGACATCTTTGTACACCATGCTGGATATTTTGAATAAACCCAACGTCAACATCTCCACGATAGAAGATCCTATAGAATATCAGCTTCCTCGCGTGAACCAGACACAAGTTCGACCAGAAATAGGTTTCACTTTCGCTCAAGGTATAAGAACTTTGGTTCGTCAGGATCCAGATATCATCATGGTTGGTGAGATTCGTGACAATGAAACCGCCGCCTTGGCTGTGAATGCCGCTTTGACAGGACATTTGGTGCTTTCTACTTTGCACACGAACTCTGCAGCTGGTGCTATACCACGTCTACTTGATATGAAAGTCGAACCTTTCTTATTGGTTTCTACACTCGACATAGTTATTGGTCAGAGACTTGTTCGTAGACTGACAGATAATAAGCAGGCTTACAAACTTTCCAATGATCAGTTGGCTTCACTTATGAAGGCAGTTGATACTGAGCATGTCTTGGCTGTATTGAAGAAAGAAAATATCGTTAAACCAGAAGATACATGGAAGACGATTTCGTTTTATAAGGCGGTTACATCTGGTGATGACGGTTTCAAAGGGCGCATCGGCATACACGAAGTCTTGAAAATGACGCCAAGTATAAAAGAGCTTGTTATGAAGAACGCTACGTCTGGAACTATTGAGGCACAGGCCAAGAAAGAGGGTATGCTTACCATGCTCGAGGATGGAATATTCAAATGTGTGCTCGGTCTGACGACTATAGAGGAAGTTTTCCGTGTGATTTCTGAGTAATCGGGCGCGTCGCTGTAATCTTTTTACTTTTACATGTCAAAATTTATTTTCAAAGCACGAAAAGCAAATGGCGAAATATATTCTTCTGAAAAGGAGGCTGTAGATCGTTACGATCTTTATCATATGCTCCGCGAAAGTGGATCGGAGGTTATTTCTGTGAAAGAAAAGAAGACATCAAAATTATTTAATACAAATATAAACATTCCTTTTTTGACTGGCAGAGTTAAGCCTATAGAGAAGATCAATGTGGCGAGAAATCTGGCTTCAATGTTGGAGGCTGGATTGCCATTGTCTCGTGCGTTGAGTGTCATCATAAGAGAAACTAGAAATACGACGCTAAAAAAGATATTGGAGGATATAGATCAAGAGGTGACTAGTGGCCAGACATTTGCAAAGGCGCTCACCAAGTTTCCGAAAGTATTTCCATCACTTTTCGTTTCTATGGTTCATGCCGGAGAGCAAGGTGGAACAATGGCTCAAGCTCTTAAAACTGTGGCATCAAGTATGGAGAGTTCATACAATCTGGAGAAACGCATTCGTGGAGCCATGATGTATCCGGCTGTCATAGTGGGAGTCATGATATTGGTCGGTATTCTTATGTTTATATTTGTCGTACCATCTCTCATGAAGACTTTTACAGACTTGAATGTCGCATTGCCGATCACAACTCAGATCCTCCTCATTATAAGTAATGCCATAAGAGATCAAGGACTACTTGTATTGCTCATATTGATATTTGTTGGCGCTGGACTTCGATATTGGTCCAGGAAAGATTCTGGAAAATCAGTCTTGCACGCACTTGTTTTGAAAATCCCAATCATCGGAACTCTTGTTCAAGAAGTAAATACGGCGCGTACAGCACGCACATTGTCTTCTCTTACCAAGTCAGGTGTCGGGGTTGTTGAGTCTCTCACTATCACATCATCTGTCATCCAAAATGTTCATTTCAGAGAAGTTTTGACGAAAGCTCGCGAAGCTATAAGCAAAGGTGAACTTATGTCTAGAATTTTCGCTGCAAATACGAAAATTTATCCAGTCTTTTTGTCTGAGATGTTGAGTGTTGGAGAAGAAACTGGAAAAGTTTCGGATATGCTTGCGGATGTAGCACGATATTATGAAGACGATGTTGAGCAAAAGACGAAAGACATGTCTACTATCATTGAACCATTTCTAATAGTCTTCATCGGCGGCGCTGTGGCCTTCTTCGCAATCTCCATGATTTCTCCGATGTATTCGCTTGTGAATGTTATTTAGTTTCTACTAGTTACCAACACCTATTGACAGATAGGGTAATTTAGGTGTATAATACTACTAATTTAGATCTTCACAATCTTGCGAATATATTAGTTCGCCATAGCAGAAAGTAGCTCAATTAGTGGGCTTTTCTCTGCTGTGGCGGATTAATGCCAGAACAAACAGCCGGCCCAAAAGCCGTATTCAAGAAAGGACTGACCATGGACAATAACACCATGCTCGGCAAAGTCGTAAAGATGCTTATGACGGTTCCAGCAGAGATGCTTGGATCCCTCGTAGACATGTGTGAAAAGCTGGCCTCGGATGACGGTGCGGAATGGTACGAAAATTTCCGCAAATTTCTCCGTAAGGAGACTTGTTGGGTCACGGTGACTACGCAAGCCGTCACTGAAATAATCCGTACGCTAGTTGTCGATTATTCGAAATCCCTCGTCCAGATGATTGTCGACGCTAAGGTCGTTGATCGTTCTGGCGTATCGATTACTGCAGAAAGATTCCCAGTTTCAGGCACGAGCGAGGAGCTCGAGTATGACGTCTGGGACGCCAAGCGGTCAATCTCATCGGGTGATGCAAAAGAGGGTATGAAGGGTGATGATGAGGATAATTTGTGGCGGCCAGCCACGTTGGCGGAAGGACTTGCTTATGCCGCTAAGAATCCTACGTTACGTTTCGTAAATCCCATCATCCTTCTCGGCTCCGTTGCTGAGGTCGGTGGTCGCCGCCGTGTCCCGTGCTTGTGCAAGGGCAGCTCGGAGCGGCGTCTCGATCTCAGTTGGTGGGACGATGGCTGGGATGCCTCCTGTCGGTTCCTTCGGGTTCGTAAACTCGTCAAGAAGTCCTAAGGCACTTGTGCTTAGGGTGTGCCCTTAGAAACTTGGACACTTCGAATCTCGCGCGTGATACTGCAAAGTATCGCGCGCGCTTTCGTTTTAATAATTTATGATATTATAATTTCGACAAGTGAGAAATCTAAGGTCACGGCTTTAGGTAATTTGTCCGCAACCCACAGGGTGAGAATCTAGATGGTTAATGACTGTCGGAGAGTGCTTTGTGGAATGAAATAAAAAATCATAGACAGTTGGTGCAATTTTAGCACCACTGGAACTAAGCGGGGGGGGGCATAATTGTCTGCGTTTTTGTTTCGGTCATAATATTTAATTACTTCAATAACAATGTACGACAATATCATATCAACGGATAATTTGCTTGCTGCCTGGAAAGAGTTTTTGAAAGGGAAGCGAAGCAAAAAAGATGTTCAGTATTTTCAGTATAAATTAGCTGATAATATTCTTGAGTTGTATAATAATCTGAAAGACAAGACATACACACATGGTGGTTATTATGCTTTCAAGATTTCTGATCCTAAGCCGAGAGATATTCACAAAGCAATTGTTAGAGACAGATTGTTACATCATGCAATATATCGGATTTTGTATCCATATTTTGACCCTATTTTTATCTATGATTCATATTCATGTAGAAAAAGACGTGATACTCATAGAGCCTTAAATAGATTTACATACTTTTCTCGCGTAGTAAGTAAAAATCACAGACAAACACTATGGGTTTTAAAGTGCGATATACGGAAGTTTTTTGCTTCAATTGACCAAGATATATTACTTGAGACTTTGAAGAAACATATCGTTGATGAAAATGTTATTTGGATTATTCAAAATGTGGTCAGTAGTTTTCAGAGCACTGCACCGCGAAAAGGATTACCTCTAGGAAATCTGACATCACAGCTACTTGTGAATATTTACATGAATAAATTTGATCACTTTATGAAACATGTTATAAAGGCCAAATATTATATTCGTTATGCGGATGACTTTGTAGTTATGAGTGTTGATAAGGAATGGTTAATCAGGATTGTGCCGATGATACAGAAATTTTTGGCAGACGAGCTTTCTTTACAACTACATCCAAATAAACTCAGTATTACAACTCTTGCTTCGGGTATAGATTTTCTCGGTTGGGTACATTTTCCTAGTCACAAAACATTACGCACAGCTACAAAAAAAAGGATGTTAGGTAGGTTAAAAAGGACAAACAAAAAGCCGGAAATTATCCAATCATATCTAGGGTTATTAAGTCATGGAAATGCAAAGAAAATAAGGCGACGTATATGATGGTGTACCTGTGTTATACTTTCTTTAAGTCACAACATGAAATTTGAAAAAAAATCTTGTAGCGGATTTACTTTGATCGAAGTCTTAGTCGGTTCAGCAGTTTTCCTAGTTGTGGCATTGTCAGCCTACGGGGCATATACAAGTCTTTTTCAAGTAGCACAAGCAAATCAGTCGAAGTCGTTGGCAATACAGTTGGCAAGTGAGCAGATGGAGATAGTTCACGGTATGACCTATTCAAATATAGGTGTTGTCGGGGGAATTCCAAATGGGATATTACCAGCCACGCAAAATATTACACGAGGGGGAATCGTGTTTACTGTAAATTTGGATATTCGCGCCACAAACACACTTCCACCACTTACTGGTGGAGGTAAACTTATAGAAGTGAATGTTTCTTGTTCTGCTTGTAAGAATTTCACACCAGTGGTGTTAACTGGACAAGTGATGGCTACTGCTTTTTGAATAGTTCTACAGCCATTTTCATATCTGCTCGCGATTGCTCGATTATTATTCCAGTCTGGATTCTCATAGTGTCTTCTAGGCTATCGAATCGTTTGTCCATTCTATTGAAACGCTCTTCTGTTTGAGAACGAAAATCTCGAATCTCTTCTCTGAAGTCGTTAAAGTCTCTTCTAGTCACATAGTCTATGAGCTGGCTTTTTGTAGCGAATATTGCTGGAGTTGTCTTCATTTGATTGTTATATTTGGGCAAGTACTTAATCTTGTAAGGGTGAGTTGGTACAATTTTATCACGTCTACAAAATTTGCAATCTAGCAGACTTAGAAAAAGTATTTCGTAATGTTACTTGTGTGCTAAAATTACCCAATGAATCACAAGCTGTGTACTCATGGCATGACACTCACAGAAACATTGGTAGCCCTCTCTATTTTTTTGGTGGTTATGGTTGCTGTAACTACATTTGAGGTCAATGTTTTTTCATATCAGAGAAATATTGCCGGTTCATTTGATGCTTCACAAAGCGCAAACATGATTTTGAAGAAGATTTCCAGAGAATTGCGTGCCATGACAACGGCTCAAGATGGTTCATACCCACTTTCACTAGCTGGAACAAGTACAATTAGTTTTTATTCTGATATAAATGGTGACGGCGTTCCAGAAAATGAGACTTACGACAATGTTGGTCTAGGCTTCAAATATTATGACAGCAATATGACAGAAACTAGTGATATTTCTTCTGTGCGATATGTAAGAGTTTCGACGATGGTGGCTTCTGCAGCGGCATCGTCACCAACATCTACAACACCTCAGTATTCCGCACTGGTCGAGCTTCGAAACCTGAAAACAAATATATGAATAAAACCGTAAGAAAAGGGGACATACTCATAAGTGTTTTGGTTTTCGCAGCCATAGCCGTAACTATGACTATAGGTCTTGTTGAATGGGGCGCCTCATTACTCATGGGCTCTAGAGTATCGGTACAGCGCGAGCAAGCACTCCAAATAGCCGATGCAGGACTTAGTTATTATCAGGCACATCTTTTGCAATTCCCACAAGATTATCAAGATGGAACTGGTCATGCTGGTCCATATTCTCATGATTTTTTAGATAAAAATGGTAATGTCATAGGATCATTTACCTTGACCATAAACGCCCCAGCCACAGGACACACGAAAGTTGATGTGACATCGAAAGGCGCAGTTCTTCCGACTCCAGGAATTCCTAGTGGAATAAATATTTCACGAACTTTACTGGCTTCATTCGTTCAACCAAGTCTTGCGGGATTCCCAATTGTCTCAAATAGTGAAATCACTTCAGCATCTGGAACAAGTGTTTATGGTCCAGTAGATTTCTATAGGATTGCCAATGATCTCCATAGTCTGCAGACGATCGCTAGCAGTAGTGGCTTCGATTATCCACCTTCACAGTACGACGATAAGCCAGCTAGTGGATATCATGTTGTCCTAAATCCAGATAATACGTTCACACTTTATGTTGTGACTGCACAAACTCCAGCACCGGGTGGATGCTCTGATGTCACAACAGGTTGGGGAACATGGGGTATACAGTCACAAGTTTTTGTAGGTACTTACAATTTGCCGGCACAAGGACTTTTGTATTTCGAGGACGATGTTTGGGTAGATGGAAACATAAATGGAGCAAGACTAACCATCGTTTCTGGTTCAAATATCATTGTAAATTCAAATCTTACTTACACCAAGCATGACGGCAGTGATTCTGTAGGACTTCTGGCACTCAAAAATATAAATATAGGTTTGGTGAGTAGCGACAATCTTCATATTGATGGTGCTTTGTTTGCAGTAAATGGTCGCGTTGGCAGATATTTTTATCCAAGCAGTTGCAGAGTTGATGGAGTGGATTATTCAGCACGTTCTACTTTGACTTTGAATGGCATGATCGCCACAAACCAGAGCCTTGGCTTTACATATACTGACGGTACCGGTTATCTCACTAGAAATATGGGCTTTGACACACATTTGGCTACAGATCCTCAACCTTATTTTCCCTTGGTTAGCGGGGCACTTGGAACTAGTGTTCCATTTAAGATGTTTATGTGGAGGGAGTTGTACTAATTACAATATGCTACAATTATGCTTAATAAAAAGCATATGCCTCACACAACTAACAAAAAACTCATTGTCGGAAATTGGAAAATGAATCCATCTACTTCTGTTGAAGCGAAGAAATTGGCACGCAAATTTAAGCATGCAGCTGTCTCACTCAATCATACAGAGGTTGTTATTTGTCCTCCATTAACATTTATACCTTTGTGCACTGGCAGAACCAAGACGGCACATTTCCATATGGGGGCTCAAGTGGCTTCTACACAAGAGGAAAGTGGCCCACATACAGGTGAAGTTGGAGCAAATATGCTCAGAGATTTGGGTGTGGAATATGTCATCGTCGGACATTCTGAACAGAGAAAGCGTGGAGATACTGATGCGATAGTTGCGGCACGTCTCAAAGCTGTACTCGGTCAAGGAATGACGCCTATACTTTGCATAGGTGAACACTCTCGCGATGAAAGTGGGGCATATCTAGATGTATTGAAGGAGCAAATCAAGGCTAGTTGCGGAGATTTATTGAAAAAAGTTGCCAAGTCCATCATCGTGGCATACGAACCTATCTGGGCTATCGGTGCTGCTGAGGCTATGAAGTCTGAAGATGTCTATGAGACTTCGCTTTTCATCAAAAAAGTTTTCGCAGATCTCTACGGTGCTGACATGGGCCTCAAAGTTACAGTTTTATACGGTGGCTCAGTAACCTATCGTAATGCTCCTGACATCATATCCATAGGTAAAGTTGACGGTCTTCTAGTTGGCCGCGAAAGTATAAATGCTCCTGGTTTCATAGAACTTTTGAAGGCGGTTGATCTGTTGGGGTAAGGTTGAACAAATTATACTCACCTGAGCATCGTGCTATACTTAGCGCATTGTAATAATTGCCTATAATATGAAAACTCTCACTGATATTGAATACTTGAAAGATGTCCGCGTTCTCGTGCGTGTAGATTTCAATGTACCGATTGCAAAAGGTAAGGTGGTAAACGACTATCGCATACGCATGGCTTTGCCGACTATTAACTATCTGAGAGACAAAGGTGCCAAAGTCATACTCATGAGTCATTTGGAGGTTGTAGAAGGTGAAAAGAATACTCTTGAACCAGTCGTAGATGTCCTGACAACTCTCAAAGTACCAGTAACTTTTGTGAAAAATATTCGAAGTGCTAATGACGCTATCGCAACCATGAAAAGTGGTACATGCATTCTTCTCGAAAATCTTCGTCAGTTCGATGGTGAAAAAGCCAATGATCCGAAGTTCGCCAAAGAACTTGCGTCACTTGGTGATATATATGTCGGCGATGCATTTTCTGTATGTCACCGCGAACATGCTTCTATAGTTAGTGTTCCTAGACTTATTCCAAGTTTCGCTGGTCTGCAGATTCAAAATGAAGTAAAGAATCTTTCACAAGCTTTCCATGCTACGCATCCATTTCTTTTCATCCTTGGTGGTGCCAAGTTTGAGACGAAGCTGCCATTGCTTGAGAGATTTATACGTTTGGCCGACGGTATATTTGTCGGAGGAGCACTCGCAAATGATTTCTTCAAAGCGAAAGGTAATGAAGTCGGTAAGTCTTTGACCTCTGTGACAGACTTTGATTTTTCCAAATATCTTTCGAATCCTGCACTGGTCTTACCTGTTGATATCATAAATGAAGCACACGAAATCAAACCAGCAAATGCTGTTACGAAGTTTGAGAAGATCATGGATGCTGGACCAAAATCACTTGAATTGTTGAAGGTGAAGATAGACGCTGCTAGTTTCATTTTATGGAATGGACCACTCGGACTATATGAAGGAGGATATCAAGCGGCTACACTAGAAGTTGCGAAGATGATAGCGGCTCGTGCTGGAAAAGTCACTTCCATCGTTGGTGGAGGAGATACGCTAGCCGCGATCGCTACACTCAAACTTGAAGATAAATTTACTTTTGTCTCTACTGCAGGTGGTGCTATGTTGGACTTCTTGGCTAGCGGATCTTTGCCTGGAATAGACGCACTGAACTAATATTTATGTCATCGAATGCTTCCGGATATGTTGTGAGACGACCACTCACAGAAAAAGAAAGAGAGCCTCTTATGCATTTTTCACCGCTAGTGGCGCAACTTTTGTTTCATAGAGGTTTTAAGGATACTGCCGGTGCTGACATCTTCATGTCACCTGATTATGATAGGGATATAAATGACCCGTTTCTCCTGAAGGATGCCGAGAAGTCTGCGGAGCGTATTATAAAAGCGATAAAGAGTAATACTCACGGCGAGCAGGGCGAAAAAGCTGAAAAAATAGCCATATATGCTGACTATGATGCAGACGGTATACCAGGAGCTGCTATGTTTCATGACTTCTTTCACAGAATAGGCTTCAAGAATTTCAAAATTTACATACCACATCGTCACAATGAAGGTTTTGGTATAAACACCGAAGCTGTTGAGCAACTCGCGAGTGAAGGTGTGAAACTTATAGTCTCTTTGGATTGTGGAATATCGGATTTCGTACCGGTCGCTCGCGCAAATGAACTCGGAATGGAGGTTATCATCACCGATCATCATGAAGCTCCAGAAAAAATGCCTGTGGCATTTGCAATCATAGATCATAAACAAGAAGGTTGTGAGTATCCAGACAAAAATATTTGTGGAACTGGTGTCGCATACAAACTCATACAAGCTATTTTGAAGAAAGATCGTCTGGGTCTGCCAGAAGGTCATGAGAAATGGTTACTAGACTTGGTCGGAATAGCGACTTTGTCTGACATGGTGCCTTTGGTTGGTGAAAATAGAGTTTTTGCAAAATATGGCATGTCTGTCTTGAGAAAAAGTCAGAGAAAAGGATTGAAACAACTACTCGGTCACCTGAGGATTTCACAGCCAGATCTTACAGAAGATGATGTGGCTTTCATGATAACACCACGCATAAATGCTGCATCTAGAATGGGCGTTCCTATGGATGCATTTGATCTTCTGGCAGCGGAAAATGATGCAGATGCACTCAAAGCAACTTTGCACTTGGATCATATAAATAATGAAAGAAAGGGAATAGTTGCCTCTTTGGTCAAGGAGATAAAAAAGATATTAAATGAGAGACATAACGCTGATCCTGCAGGAAAACCATATGCTATTGTATTGGGAAATCCAGATTGGAAGCCATCTCTTTTAGGTCTTGCGGCAAATTCATGCGCAGAAGAATTCGATAGGCCAGTATTTCTTTGGGGAAGAGATGGTGACAATATCATAAAAGGTTCATGTCGTTCAGAAGGAAAGTCGAACGTCGTCGAAATCATGCGCGCAGCTAGAGAAGGGACATTTACACAATTTGGTGGACATAAATATTCTGGTGGATTTGCAGTCTCTGATGAGAATATTCATTTTCTAGAGATGCGAATAAATGAAGCAGCCAAGACAATCGCTACTGATAATGCGGTCATAGCTCAAGACGAGGATAATTTCGTTGATGCAGAGATTTCGATAGATGAAGTTAGTTGGGATATTTATAATGATATTGCCAAACTCGCTCCATTTGGTGTAGGAAATAGAAAGCCATTATTTATTTTGAAAAATGTCACGCCGTCGAATATACGAATTTTTGGTAAAGGAAATGAGCATATTGAACTTGGTCTCATGAAGAAAAATGGATCTCGTATTCCAGCCATCTCATTTTTCGGCGCCACGACAGAATGGGCAAAAAAATTGTTGTCAGATAATGATAATGCGACCGCCGTTAAGAGAAAATGCCATATAGTAGCTTCGCTAGAGAGATCAACTTTCCGTGGCAGACCAGAGCTTCGGCTTAGAATAGAGGACGTGGTCATAGTATAAAAAGTCATGACCCGCAGGCACATGACATGCCTGCGGGCCAGAGTACTACTTGCGACTGGTACTTGTGTACCAGCGAACAACGGTGACGATGGTGAGGTGGGATTAGGTGAGTAGATCGTCGAGATAACATTGTTCACTTGACCGGATGCCGACTGGCGAGCATTATAGCATCAGACATAAAATGTGTATAATATGTTGGTGGATTACAAAATATTTTCAGATGGTTCGTCTCGTGGAAACCCAGGTCCTGGTGGATGGGGGGCTATTATTATATCTATATCGCGCGTCGACCTTGATGGCGCAGATGTTGTAGAGCTCGGTGGCGGTGAAAGTCGAACAACAAACAATAAGATGGAACTTATGGCTGTGGCAAAAGCACTGGGCGAGATTTGGGCCACTGTAAAAAAAGATACATCTATG
Organism: uncultured bacterium; assembly: GCA_903868845.1. Lineage (GTDB taxonomy): Bacteria > Patescibacteriota > Minisyncoccia > Phycocordibacterales > PALSA-1337 > C7867-002. The sequence continues at coordinate 3,818 of CAIPWS010000099.1, read as the reverse complement.
ACTGCGAAGATTTCATCGGTAGATATTTATACAGATTCCTCATATCTTATAAACGGCATAACAAAATGGGTTCATGGATGGAAGAGAAATGGTTGGAAGACCAAGACTAAGGATGATGTGCTGAACAAAGATATTTGGGTAAGTATAGATGAGAGTATAAATTCTCTGGGCTCATCGAAAGTTAAATGGCATCACGTCGGTGGTCACGTGGGTATTGTTGGCAATGAAAGGTGTGATGTTATAGCTACAGCATTTGCTGATAGTTATATAGAGAAGACGGCAATAAAGGACGCAGAAAATGATGCAGAAAAGTTTAGTCTTTTTTCAGGTGATATAAAAGAGTACAGGAAAGTTTTGGATGGCCGCGATATTTTGGATATTTCACATGATGAAGAGCTTGTTGAGGCGAAAAAAAGCTCATCATCTAGATCCAATGCCAAGGCTTATTCTTATGTGAGCAAAGTTGATGGCGTCATACAGACTCACAAAACGTGGCAGGAATGTGAGAAGAGGGTTCGTGGAGCTCGTGGTGCTAGATTCAAGAAAGCTCTTAGTATTGGTGAAGAAGCTGAGATTATGGCGAGCTTCAATAATTAGCACAGATCCCTTTTGAGAACTTTTTGAATAATTTTTATTATTTTTTATCAAAATTTTATCAAAATTTGATTTCTTTTTGAGCAAAATTTGATAACTTCTTCATCAAAATTTTATCTGGTCGAGTGATAATGACTCCATGAAAAAGGGAGTCATTGTTTTCTGGGCCATACTTATTGCGCTTGCTGGCGGGCGTGTGATTTTATCGCTCAACATGAAGAGCCCAGATATTGGCAAGTGTCTCAAGAGTGAAGTCGGTGGAATCGGTACAGTTTTTGCAGATCCGGAGATAAAAGAGACAGGACAATCATTGGTCATAAAAGTGGAAAAGATATCAGTCTTATCTTCAGGTGATACTTGCCCAGATGGTATGACTATAAAAGTTAAAACGAAGATGTATCCGCGTTTTTCTTATGGTGACAGGGTCAATTTCACAGGTAAACTAAATACACCATACAATTTCAAAAGTGATGATGGTCGATCCTTCGACTATAAAGGCTATCTTGCAAAAGATGACATATTTTTTGAGATAAAAAGTGCCGATGTAAGCATGCTTGCTGGACAAGGTCGGAGTCTTTCTAGAATTTTGTTTTATCTCAAGAAAAGGTTTGTACAAAACCTCAATCGTACACTTGGAGAGCCGTATTCTGCTCTGGCAGCTGGTCTGGTAGTTGGAGAAAAAAGTGCTTTGGGACCGCAACTCCTTGATGATTTCCGTACTGTCGGCCTCATTCACATTGTTGTCTTGTCTGGATTCAATATAACTATAGTCGCGGATGCTCTTCGTAGAATGCTCTCTCCATTACCTAGGGTTTGGGGCATATATATAGGTGGGGTTGGTATGATTTTGTTTGGGGTTTTGGTTGGTGGTGGAGCAACCGTAGTTAGATCGTGTTTCATGGCGAGTCTAGCTTTGTTTGCAGATCTTTCACGACGTGACTACAGCGTCATACGCGCTCTTATATTTGCAGCTTTGGTTATGCTCATACAAAATCCATCAATTCTATTGCATGATCCTTCATTTCAACTTTCATTTCTTGCAACACTAGGACTCATTCTTTTGGCATCACCTATAGAAAAACACCTTGGCTGGATACCAGACAAATTTGGTATGCGCGGCACAGTGGCATCATGCTTCGCTACACAGATTTTCGTTTCACCATATATTCTTTATATGATGGGGCAGCTGTCTATTATAGGAGTTGTAGTAAATATTTTGGTTTTGCCATTTATACCCCTCACCATGCTCGCCGTTTTCCTGACAGGTTCTTCAGGCTTCGTATCCTATCTGGTGTCTCAATTTTTCGGCTGGTGTTCACATATCTTTCTTTCATACGAGATCTTCATGGTGCAAAATTTTGCACGACTACCATTTGCCGCTGTGCATGTACCCTTATTTTCGGGTTGGATCGTCGTAGCCTTTTACGTCATCTTTATGGCGGTCTATTTTTATCTATCTAAGAAGCAACCTAGCGAATAGCTTCAGTAAAATTGTTGTCTATGACATCCCAGTTTATGTTTGCGAAGAAATCTTCGACATATTGTTTTTTGCCGGACGGTTGATAGTCTGCAACGAACGAATGTTCCCACATGTCCAAGGCTAGTATCGGAGCACAGTTGCTGAGTTGTCCCAAATGCTGCTCATCTACCCATGATGTCAAAAGTCTTTTGTCTTTGCGATCGAACCATAGAACTGCCCAGCCTATTCCACGTGTTAATGCTAGTGCTTTGAATGATGAAAGCCAGTTTTCAAACGGTCCAAATTCTTCCTCAATAGATTTTTTCAACGTGCTTGTACTTGCCAAAGCTTTAGCGCCACCCTCAAATGCAGAGAAATATAGCTCGTGATTTCGTACACCATTGAACTCGAAACTAAATCTACGACCAAGTTCACCTATAAGATAGGCGTTTTTCTCAGCCTCTTTACTGAGTTGGCCAAGAGTTTCTAGAAGTGAGTTGGCGTTCTTCACATATCCAGCATAAAGCTTGAGATGTTCTTCGTTTGTCTTTTGGGATATTCCTTTTAAGACTGGAATAGTAAATGTTTTAGTTGTAAATTGTTTCATTTTTTTGGCCGGTATTCGGCTTTTACTGATAATTTGTACTTTGATTATATCATTTTTGAACAAAATTTGATTTCTTTTTTATCAAAATTTGATAACTTCTTCATTAAAATTTTATCTCGCGGCTGTATCATCTTGGTATGCTTAAGATATCTAGGAAGAAAATCAAAAAGATCTTACCTGTCGTCTTTTTTTGTCTGGTCGTTGTCTTGGGAGTGCTTGTATATGTTTGGCTTGAAAATAGGAGGCCACCAGTGCTCGAGGTGTATGTCATGTCTCTCAAAAGTGGTCAGTCGGTTTTCATCAGAACACCAAATGATAAGCGCATACTTATAGATGGTGGCACAAATTCTGAGATTATTCGGTATATCAGTTCCATTTTGCCATTTTATGCAAGAAATATAGACAAGATTATCGTTACCACCGCCGACAGCAATCATGTTACAGGACTGATCGATGTTATAAATCGCTATTTCGTTGGTGAGGTGATTGTGCCTGGTGTAAGTCTGGAAGATTTCGAACTAGCAAGTTCATCGGATCAGATTTATCAGACATTTATCGATATTGCCAACAAAGCGAAGATTCCAATAAGGAAAGTTTTGGCTGGAGATATGATCAGTCTAGATAATGTTTCAGCGACTAGTTCAGTAAAACTGGACGTACTTTTTCCAGTAGCTAGCTCCTCATTTATATATTCGAAAGCTAGCGGACCAGAATTGGTTGCCAAGATTTCCTATGGCTCAACCTCAATAATGTTGGCTGGCGACGTAACTCCGAAGATCCAGAAATTTATTGCTTCTAGCAGTCCTGATCTGAAATCAGAAGTTCTTATATTTTCTCAAAATGCTATTACGAATAATATAGCAGCGACTTTTATGACTGTAGCTGAGCCTGATCAGCTGGTTTATTCAAAATCGAAAGGCACGACAGTTAAGATGGCTGCAAAAGTTTCTACAAAAATAAAACCAGATCCATTGGCAGGAATTCCGGAAGATCAGAGATTTAATATCAGGGAAGTGGGAGAGCTGAGGATTGTCTCGGATGGAAAGAGTATTGAAATAATAAAGCAATGATATCCAGACGATTATATAAAATAATAGAAGAGTTTGCGAATCTTCCACGAGGTATAAAAATATTGAATCCCAATCAGTCCATAATGAT
>CAIPWS010000098.1 GCA_903868845.1 uncultured bacterium | reverse complement strand
GATATTTCTTGGCCTCAATCTCCTTGACCAAGCGTGCATTTTCTTGATTCTCTTTTTCTATACGTGCGGAAATCTGCTCAACCACATCCTTATAGTCACCGACATATTGTTCCACCTTATGCGAATGCAAGTCGAGATATAGAACTCCATGTGTAAATGCATTCAAGAAATCCGCATCGTGCGAGATAACTAGACATGTCTTTTTGTAATCAATAAGAAATTGCGTGAGATGCTCGATACCAGCTTTGTCGAGATTATTCGTCGGCTCATCTAGGAGCAAAATATCAGGATCTTGGATAAGTGCTGACGCAAGCAAGAGACGCGCCTGTTGACCACCAGAAAAAGTTTTTACTAGGCGATCTTTCAGGTCGGTGACTGGATGCTTCGGCGTAGACTTCGGAGCGTGTAAGTTCACAACTTCGAGAATAGCATCGATACGTGGATCAATATCATATACTTTCGCACGGCCACCACTTTCAAGTGCCTTGGCGAAAAATGCACGCACCGTCAATTCAAGATCTGGTCGTGGTATGACTTGGCGAGCTGTGGCGATGGTGGCACCGTTCGTTATGTGGATTTCTCCAGATTCTGGTTTGTGGATACCGGCTACCATATCCTTATCAGCTCCGCCGGCGCCTAGGATAAGGCCGAAAATAGTGGTCTTTCCAGCCCCATTTTGCCCCATAAGCGTGATTTTGGTGCCACGGCGCACTGTGAGCGAGGCCTCCTCCAAAATAGGCTTATTATGGCCATATTCGAAAGACACATCCTCGAAACGGATGATCGTGTCCCCTGTAAATTCATTTCTTACTGATTTTTGGCCCTTAGACATAAGATAGCCATGTTAACGGATTTTGAGGAGATATACAACCTATTTACCGGCGTCGGTAAAATGGTCTATGCCGTTTTCAGAGATGATTCGAGTCTTTTCGTACTCCTGTTACCTATCAATGACTTCATTTGATATATTGCGATCTCGTTGAGTTTCAACAGTCTTTCTTCTTGTGGTAATCCATCTCTTATATATTCTGCATTTAAACTCTCGAGATTAGCCAAAACAACAAGTCTATACACATCCGTGTAATCACGAATATTTCCTTCTTTGTCAGGATTATTATCTCTCCACTCCTGTGCAGTCAAACCAAACAAAGCTTTGTTCAATACATCGGCTTCATTTGCATATGTAATAGTCGCTTCTTGTACAGACAATCGAAGCGGTGCAACGATATTTTCTTTAATTGAATCAGTGTGAATCTTATAGTTTATCTTCGTTAACATACGTTTTGCGTCCCAACCAAGCACGAGCTTATTGTTTTCCTCAACCTTCAACCTCTGGAATTCTTTGATGAGATAAAGTTTAAATTCAGGAGAGATCCAGGTAGCAAATTCGAAGGCGATGTCTTTGTGAGCGAAAGTGCCACCATCGTACCTTCCGGATTTAGATATTATACCTATAGCACCAGTGACTTCGGTCCAACGCTTTGGTGTTAATGAAAATGAATTCAATCCAGCCAGTTTTCTAAAGGCATCGAATTCGATGCCTTTAAAATTTGGATTATTTATAACCTCCCATAAGCCCAGATACTCGATAGTGCTCCGTACCCTCATCCAGTTTTGAATAATGTAATTTGTTCTACTTATGTCTTTGTAACGCGCGATATCGGTCAAGGAAATGTAATCTTCGCCACTTTTCGAAAGTTTGACTGAGATCATCTGATCACGAACTTGTATCTTTTTCATAAATTTTATACTTAGTTATGCTAATAATGTTAAGTACCCAAAAAAATATTCATATCCTTATATGGGAAGGCGAGATTCGGGTTCACTCGCACTCGAGCAGTTGCTTCAGCTTTTATTTTTGATGATTCCTTGAGCCCACTCAAGATCTCATGGACTGGCGACCAACTTACGCCACTTGTCCAACATATTCGCGTACAGAAATAAACTGCAGGATTATCGCTGTACGATTTTGTGAACACGGGGTGGTTCAGTTTATCTGCACCCGCCTGCGAACAATACCGTTTTAATATAGCTCGAGAATGCCCTATTTAGCCCTATCGCTTTTCGGCGCATGCTTTACCTCCTTGTTCTAGGTAGGTTTTTCGGCCACTTCCCATATAAATATACGAATATTAGAAATGACGACCTCAAATCGCCATGATTATTTAGTTGTAGAACTCATCACGCGGACTTCAAAAAATGCTTATATTCTGTAAAATCTTCTTTCTGATGCAATAATTTTAACAAAAAAACTTTGCTGCGCAACTAGGCACAACAAAATTTTTATGACATAACTTTCTACCTTTCTACTTTCCTCTTATTTATTCCCTCCCTTCTTAGTATCTGCACCCGCAATAGTAACAAGCAGAGTTGAGCCGATGAAAATAGAAGAATATGTACCAGCGGCGATACCGACTATGAGTGCCAAAGAGAAATGTTCAGTTATAGATCCTCCGACGAAGTACAAGACGACGAGAGCGATCAAAGTAGTCAAAGATGTGTTGATAGAACGTGTAAATGTCTGTGAGACGCTTTCACCGACTATTTCGCCGAAAGGTTTCTTCGCACTTGCGTGGTGGAGATTTTCACGGACTCGGTCAAACACGACGATAGTATCGTGCACAGAGAAACCAAGAATAACAAGCAAAGCCGTCACGAACAAAGTATCGACTTCATATCCTGCGAAGTGGCCAAGGATTGAAAATACTCCAGTTGGGATGATGACGTCGTGAATCAAAGCAATGACAGCCACAAAACCATATTTCCACGAAGCGACTGGCTCTGAAACTTTTCTGAAAGCAAAAGTGATATACAAAACGATACCGAGAATGACAAGAATGATAGAAACTATAGACTTGCGCAAAGCTTCAGCACCAAGAACTGGACCGACAGAGTCGAAAGTTTTGATAGTTGTTGTTGCGGTTCCACCCAATGAAAGACCTGTCATGACAGCCGCCTTCTCTTCTTGATTGACCTCCTTCATGCGGACTATAAATTCTTGCTCGCCAGTATTTGTTGTACTTGGGCGAACTGAGACTGTTGGATCGATACTTACCAAGGCTGAAGTGATAGCAGCCTGATCTGGTCTCTGACTAGCGCCGCCATTTCCATTACCATAAGAAACTTCGATGAGTGTTCCTCCAGTAAAATCAATACCTGGCTTCAAACCCCAAACAAACAGCGACGCAAACGAAGCCAAGACTAGAAGTCCTGATATCGTGTAGAAAAGTTTTCTGTATTTTACAACCCACATATTAGTTTAAAGTTAAAGGAATAAGGTTAAAAGTTAAAAGTAAAAAGTTGAAAGACGAAAGTGTGCGCATTAATTCCTGAAGTGCAAACCATTACTTATCAAGAAGGTCGACAACTTCGTTGTATTCTTCGGTGCAACTGCGTAAAGGAAAAGACGTGAAGCGGTGATGGCTGTGAACATTGAGACGAGCACACCAACCACGAAGACAAGTGCGAAACCTGTAACAACAGAAGTGCTTCCGAAATAATAAAGGATAGCACCAGTGATGATACTTGAGATATTTGAATCACGGATAGACAACCAAGCACGTGCAAATCCTTCATGCATAGCATCCCAAACTCCACGACCTGCCTTGAGCTCTTCTTTCATGCGCTCGAAGATAAGAATGTTCGCATCCACGGCCATACCGATAGAGAGGATGAATCCAGCTATACCAGCAGCAGTGAGCGTAACTGGAATAAACTTGAACAAAGCAAGCATAATGATCGTATAACAAGCGAGAGCGATAGTAGCTATAAATCCTGGCAAGCGATACCAAAGTATGAGGAATAATCCGATGATAATAAATGCGATGATACCTGTTCTG
>CAIPWS010000097.1 GCA_903868845.1 uncultured bacterium | reverse complement strand
TCCGCGAGGCACTTCGTAAACTCATAGCATCTGGCGATCATAAGCTCATACTAGATCTACGTGGCAATCCTGGTGGTTATCTCGATGCTGCTTGGGACATGGCTTCATATTTCCTACCGATAGGGAAGAAGGTTGTTACAGAAGACTTCGGTACACATGGTGCTCCAAATGTATTCAGAAGTAAGGGTTATGATGTATTCAATGACAACTTGCAAATGCTTATCTTGACCGATAGTGGATCTGCTTCAGCTTCAGAGATTCTTGCAGGAGCATTACAGGAAAATGGTATAGCAAAACTAGTTGGAGGTAAAACATTTGGTAAAGGTTCTGTTCAAGAACTTATACCAATAACTCCAGATACATCACTCAAAGTCACTATAGCTCGCTGGCTCACACCAAATGGTCACAACCTATCACACGACGGTCTAGATCCAGATTACCCAGTAACAGTAACAGACAAGGATATCGCTGGTACGAAGGATCCTGTGACAGATAAGGCTGTAGAGCTTCTATTGGCAAAACCATAGGATATGATAAGGTGGAAACACGGAATTATTAGTTAAATATAATTAAATCAAATGAAAGTAATATTACTGAAAGATGTTAAGAAGATTGGTCAGAAATACGAGATAAAGGAGGTTAGTGATGGACACGCTTTAAACTTGCTTATACCACAAGGTTTGGCTATTTCTGCTACTCCAGAAGCAGTGAAGCGTATTGGTGTCATGAAGAGCCGAATGGCAGCTGAAAACAAGGTTCAGGAGGAGCTTATGGAAAAGAATATCAAGTCTTTGGACGCTATCGTTTTGACGATTTCCGGCAAGGCCAATGAGAAGGGTCACTTGTTTGCTGGTCTCCACAATGATGCTATAGCCGCAGAACTCTCTAAGCAAGCTCATGTTCAGGTGGATCCTTCTTTTATACAGCTCACACAGCCGATCAAGGAAGTTGGTGAATATACAGTTGAAGTCCGTGCTGGCAGCAAATCAGCAAAGTTCAAGTTGGTTGTGAAGAAGGGGTAAGTTTTGGCGGAAATTATGCCTAAGAAAATAAAATCAAAGCCAAGATTTGAAAAGTTTCTTAAGCCGAATGATCCACTTTTAAGAAAAATATCAAAGAAGGTCAGCGTTGCTGATATTGGTTCTCTTGAAACAAGAAATGATATCAAGGAGATGCTTTTTGTTGCACATGGAGAGCAAGGAGAAAAGAAGACATTGGTTGGCTTGGCTGCACCACAAATTGGTATTTCGAAGAGAATTTTACTTGTTGATGTGGCTGCAAATGGTAAAGGTAAGGTTGGCGATCTGCGCTTGTATATCAATCCTGAAATCACTTGGAGTTCAAAGAAGAGTGGGGAATGGTATGAAGGCTGCTTCTCTACTGATTGTGTTTGTGGTATCGTCTCACGTCCAGATAAGGTTAAAATTAGGGCTTATGATGCAGATGGCGACATCGTCAAAGAAAGTTATTCTGGTTATGTTGCAAGGATATTCCAACATGAAATTGATCATTTGAATGGTAAGGAATTTATTACTCATATAAAAGATGAGAATAAGCTTCATTGGGTTGAGAAAGATGAATTTCCTGAATATAGGAACAAGGAAGCTTGGAGAAATTGGTCAAATAAGTGTCCAAGAAGTAAGTGGGAGAAGATCAAGAATTCAAAACATGTCTAAGAGATTATTCATCACTGACATACCAGCATCTGGAAAATCATATCTGGCTAAGAAGCTTGCTGATTCACTTGGTGGAATTGCTGTCTCCTTGGATGATTTGCGTGAAGGTCTTTCTAATAATAAAGAGTATAAAAAATGGACTGATTTCTATTTAAATCAAAATGAGTTTGAATATTTGACCAAGACTAGTCCAAAAGACCAATGGAGTAACCTTGTGGCTCAATCTGAAGCTTTGTGGCCGGTATTTCCTGCGGAAATAAGAAAATATGAGAATGAGCTACGACCTGTTATTTTTGAGTGTGTAAATATTCTTCCACATCTTGCAAAGAGAGATTTGAATTTTCCTGGAGTGGTGTTGGTCGGCAAAAACTTTGAGGAGATATTTGAACGCAACAAGAAGGATCCAAGATGGGGAAGTACTGTTGAGTTGCAGGAGCTAGAAGCACGTACGTTTTTTGAAGTTGAACGTCCAATGTATATAAATGAAGCTAAGAAATATGGGTATCCTGTGTACGAGAGTGCTGATGAGGCTTTTCAACATCTTCTTTAGCGATAATATATGTAATAGTGTCGGAAAAGGCGTTAAAGTTCAAAAGGTCATAGAAAGTATGTGTCGCCCTCTTGGCCTCAAAAGTGGTGGGGGGGTGACATGCTCTTTGGGCACATATGAAAATTAGGCCATCAGAAGGCTCAATTTTAATATGCTGGTAAATAGTGTGTGCCGGCGGGGGTAGCACATGCTTTTAAAAACGACCACTTATCCACATTTATAAATTGGAATCGCACCGTTGAGCCATTTCTGGTCCAGAATTGATAATTAATCATATTCAGCTACTAGCTTAACCTACTCAGTTGTGATAATTTGGTTTCAGAAAGGAGGTGTCAAATGGATACCAATCGCACTTGCGGCACATGTACTCTTTGTTGCAGAACACATGGAGTGTTTGAGATGCACAAATTACCAGGTACCTGGTGTAGTCTTTGTCAGGTCAATAAGGGATGCATGATTTACTCTGGTCGCCCAAAGTCATGTCAAGAATTCACGTGTGCTTGGCTCCTTGGCTTTGGACTTTCTGAGTATCGTCCAGACAATACTGGAATTGTCCCAGACTTTCAGGAAATTCCTGGCATTGGTTTGGTTCTGTATCTCTGGGAAGCACGGGAAGGAATGATGAGTTCTGGGTTTGTGAAAAAGCAGACAGGAATAAACCTACAAGCCGGTAAATTCGTACTGCATGTACCAATCCAAGGTAACCCAAGACTCTATGTACCGGAAGGGAAAAACGTTGCAGATTACAGGCTTGTTTTCGGTGATGTTGTTGATAAAGAAATTCAAGTCGTCAAATTCTCAAAAGGAAGGTTCTAACCCGCTTAGTAGCTATATGCGAACGGCGGGTTTTCGGTTAAATGTTTGTGCATGCGGAGGGGTGGTTGTGTCATCTGAAAAGAGTTTGTCATCAATCTATAATAGTGTAAAACAGAAACCACCATCTCGCGACGGTGGTGTTCCGTGTTGATATGGTGGGGTTTCTCTAAGCCTCTTGATTTTAGAACTTGTCAGCCGCTTTGGTGATATGCTCCAGGGACTTCTCCAATCCTGGATATTCATCAAACATACATTTGACTAAAGCAGGTAGGCTTTCATGCATAACCTGAACCACTTCTGAGTTAAGCATGGGCTGGCGAAGATTTGTACTGTAGTAGTAACCACGGACTGAGGCACATTGCTCTGGCCCAGACTTCACTTTGCAATCGATCTCGATCGCCATCTTGTACATCTTCTCAATCTGTCCTTGGAAATTCCACTGGCAGCTCTCAAAATTGAAGGTTTTGTTCATGTTGACCGGCAAGGTTCTCCTGTAATGAATCACACCCAAGATCATGGTGATAATCTGGTGGATTTCTCGCTCCATCTGGTCAATATTCGCTGAACCGCGGATCAATTGATCTGCAATGTTCTTATTATTCATGTCGCTACACCTATCTCTAGGTTCCTTTCTCAAGGTTTTCAGTTATTGTGAGCATCTCTGCTCGTTTTGTGCATACAAAAACAGGCTATCATAGAATTACGGTGTTGTCAATTATAGATTCTTGAATTCTATCCCAAAACATACGTTGACTTTTCATTGTTTACGAGTAATCTCATATGTAGACACTGTTTCAGTTCGAGCGAACTGGGTGCTCTGTTCCTTAAAATAAGCTGCTACAATTGCGGCAAAGGAAAGGTGGTTAGTTATGAAATACAGCATGAGATGTAGTGCGGTGATGGGCAATATCCCATTTACGAAGTTCGATGAGCTTCAGATGTATGGTGAAAATTTACCACAAGAAGTACACGACAAGCTCAAGGCTTGGAAATGGGTGAGGGTAGAAGATCTTGAAAGGTATATCGAGCCCTTACTCAGGACGAGCTCGATGCCAATCCGTGGTGATTTCAGTATGTTGGCTTCATTCTCAACACTCTGCATTAACTTTGGGCTCCTTATGAAAAATTCGGAGATCCCGAGTGAAGAACGCCTATATACATATGTCTACAATCCGCTCAAACGTAATGGGTTTCCGTCACACTGTGTCGAGTTGTTTCTGGACGAGCCAACAATCGTTGCGGATGGACTTGTTGGTTATGATTCTGAACTCATGTCATCGTCACTGCTGGTCACAGCTGGTTGGGCTGTCTCGGTTGTCGAACTAATAGAACAAGGGGTGCGAGACGTATCATATTATGGCACTCTCGTCGCATATATTTGTCGACTTCATAACAACGAGAAGAGATTTGCTGTACGCAGAGCGAATCCTCGTTGGCAATGGAAAACCGGCTCACTCGTAGCTGGATAGTCTCGAAAGTATTAAATCATGAAAGCGCATCCGGCGAGTTGTCGGGTGCGCTTCTTCATTTACTCATCAACAAAAAAGAGGGCATACACCCCCTTTTTATTCGTTCTTCATTTGTAGTGCGTTCCTTATTTCACATGCACAATCTTCTTGCGATCAATATCGTTATTGAAACTAACCTTTCTCTTTGAGGAGAACTCTACGCGGCCGTTTTTGAGAGCAAATAGGGTATAGTCCTTACCGCAACCTACGTTTTGACCAGGGAGGACAGTTGTACCTCTCTGACGCAAGATAATCTGGCCTACAGCGATATTTTGACCGTGATTGACCTTAACACCCAGGTATTTTGGGTTTGAGTCTCTTCCATTCTTTGTTGAACCTGCTGCTTTTTTATGGGCCATGGTTGGGGATAAGTACTATTAAATATTAAAACTAATGTGATAAGGAGTATAACACAAGCCATTATAATAGCAAGTACTGTAATATGGCTAGAAATAAGGCTATTTGACCACCATAATATGGCTCAACAAGGCCATATAATCAGTGTAGACCTATTGACAAAAGGCCTTGCATTTGCTACACTATGTCGCGAACAGGTAAAGTAAGCGTCATGCTCACAAACCTGTTCTTTTAAATTATGATTGAATTTACAACCGGAATGGCAATGCTAGTTTCATCGATGTATATCGGTGGAAACGCATCTATGCATCAGATGATCGCAAATAACGCATCGACAACCACCGACAAGGAGGTTATTTCTACAACTACACAAACTTTGGCATCTAGCACAGCTATCAGCTCAAAAGAGGTTGAGAAGTATGTCCGCGAGCAGTATGTAGATGAGCCTATACTCGTCGATATTGCACGTTGTGAGTCAACCTTCAGACAGTTCGATGCCAGTGGCAACATTCAGCGCGGTAAGGTCAATAGAGCCGATGTAGGTGTCATGCAGATCAATGAAAAGTATCATTCTGACAAGGCTGCAGAACTTGGAATAAATATTTATACAACTGAAGGTAATGTTGCATATGCAAAATATCTTTACTCGAAGTTTGGGGCGGAACCATGGAAGTCATCATCTAAGTGCTGGTCACAATCAGACGTCTTGGCAATGAACTAGGGAGGGGCTTTTTCTTAAGTGTTGAGCCTTCGCTCTATGGAGATACCGTGTCGCACAATATATCTTTCTCGACCCAGTTTATTAGTGTATAGGAGGAATCATTGGTGGAATCTGCTGTATGTTGGTTGGCTGGCCATTCTTCATAGCTGTCAGATTGGTCAATGCTGGATTCCATATAAGGTCTATGAATAGTCCTGATAGATATGTTGCTGGTGTCTTCAAGAATGTATTCCAGACATAAACTATAGCTCCACCAACGTAAGAGAAATTATCTTGAGTATTTGGTGCGTTAACTATTGAGCGGAGGTTATAACCAAAGTAACTAAGGATAAGGAGAGCGATGACTATGATGATGATCATTTGGATGATTCCCCTATTTCTTGGTATTTGTGAAAAAAGCATGTTTTTGTTATTTACTTATATATAATTTTATAACAATCAGCGGCTTATGGCAAATATGAAAGTGGATTAAGATATGCAGAAAATGGTGCTATAGGAATAACTGCATTATGACAGTTTGTACTTGTAGTAAGTTGTTGGATGACAACACCTTGGCTGGCATAAACACCGAAGTGTAGGTGCGGACCGGTTGTATAGCCAGTATTTCCACTATAACCGATGATGTCACCAGTCGACACAGGCATTCCGGTTGAAACTACAGGCAGGGAAAGGTGAGCGTAAAGTGTAGACAATCCGTTTGAGTGTTTGATCATGACCCATTTTCCAAATGAATAACAGCCAGGAACCAGGTCCGTATTCCCTGTTCCAAAAACAATTCCGGAGAGGGCGGCTTTTACAGGTGTGCCGATAGACGCACGAAAATCAACTCCTGTGTGACCTTTTCCATTATATATTTGAGGGTTTGCTGTAGAGAATGCTGTATTTCCGAAATATTGGGTTATGGAGATATCGTCCAGCGGCCATGACAAAATACTTCCGGATTTTGGCAAAGCCGACTTGTCGACCAGAGTTTTGAGCTGTGACTGGTAGTCCAGTAATTCTTGTTCAAATGCTTGCTGTTGCTGCAATTTGTATGCCAAGACGCGTTGGTATTGAGCTTGTGACTGTTTGGTGTCATTGAGCAAGGTATTTTGCTGTAATGTCGTGGCTTTGACTATGCTTTGTTGATCCTTCTTCTGCTTATTTAGCTTAAAAAGATCAAGGCGAACTTTCTCCGAGCTTGATTTGGAAGATTGAAACGCAATTTTACTTTTGCTAAAACTGCTTATCCTGTCGAATAGTTCATTTTGAATGATTCCGAGTCTAGTAAACGAATCCAGTATTCCAGATATTGAATCATTATTTAGGAGTGTCTCTATGACTGAGCGATTATCACCTTTATATATGGTTGCAAATGTTTCCATGATTATACGCTTGTCGTCATCAATATTGCTTTGGCTTTTGGTTATTTTTCCAGAAAGTTGTTGTATTTCTAGATTTTTTGCATTGATCTTTGCGTCGGTTAGTTTGATGTCATCAGACAATTTCTTTTGGGTAAGTTGTAATGATTTAACTGCCGATGATAAGGTGCTTGCTTGACCAGATAAAGCATTGATTTGACTTTGATAACTAGCAATCTCTTTTTCAAGTGTCTTTATGCTTTGGTTTTTTTCATCGATCTTGCTCTGTATGCTCGAGGTTGAGCTAGATATCAGCAAGGTCGCTGCCTCCGCATTTACATGCAAAAATAGACCAAATACAGTAAATATGGCTATAAGGGATAATACTAACGCGCGTTTATGAGAGCTTTGTGATGGCATTTTTGAGACGTTTTATCGACTCTTCCCTGCCAATCAAAAAAGCTGAGACGAAAGGATCTGGAGATCTTTCTTGACCAGTGAGGGCAACACGTAAAGGCCAGAGAACATTTCCTTTTCCAGCAGTTTCTGCATAAGACCAAAGAGCAACCTTGGTCACGTCTGCGGTGAAAGTCTTTTCATCTATAGTTTCGATAATCTCAAGTGACTTTTCTAGATGTATCTTTGATTCCTTTGCGTTCGGGTCCTTTTTCCAAAGTAGCATTTCACTTTTGAAATCTGGTAGTGATTTTATAAATCCAAGCTCACCACTAACACCGAGCAAGTTCGATATATCTGCGAAACAAGTTATCTTCTCCTTGAGCACATGAGGCAAACGCTTACTTATATCACTTGAGCTAGAAAGCCATTCAGGCATAAATGGTGAAGCCAATTCAAGAAATTCCTTGTCAGTAAGTTTGAGAATATATTGACGGTTGTACCAACAAAGCTTTTCTTCATCGAAGATAGCTCCGCCTTTTTGTACTCTTGCAAGATCAAAGTTTTTCACAAGCTCGTCAAATGAAAATATTTCCCTATCGTCTGTAGGATGCCAACCAAGTAAGGCCAAATAATTCACTACAGCTTGTGGCAAGAATCCACGTCTGCGATACTCTGTAACAGGAACTGCACCTTTTCTCTTCGATAGTTTTGAACGGTCTTTTCCGAGAAGTAGAGGTATGTGAGCATAAATTGGTGGAGTTATACCAAGAGCCTCGTAGATAAGTATCTGACGAGGTGTATTTGATATATGATCTTCACCTCTAATGATGTGAGTGATGCCCATCTCTATATCGTCAACTATAACAACCAGGTGGAAGATAGCTTCATCCACACTCTTGGCTATGACGAAGTCACCGAGCTCAGTAGTATCAAACTCGACATTTCCTCGTATAAGATCATTGAACACAACCTTCTTTTTTGGATTTCGAAATCTTATGACCTCAGCACGAAGAGTGGCGTCGGTATTTTTCTTAGAATGACTTCCTTCATCTGTGACTGGAGTTTCCTTAGATATGTAAGCATGGCCAGTCTCTATAAGCCTGTGAATGTATTTCTTGTATACTTCTGTGCGCTCAGACTGTCTGTAGAAGGCATCGTACTTAAGCCCAAGCCATTCTAGACTTTCCAGTATATTTTCCTCATATTCTTTCTTCGATCTCTCTTTGTCTGTGTCCTCTATGCGTAATATGAATTTACCAGCATTTTGAAGTGCAAAGATACAGGAAAATAGGCCAGTTCTATAACTTCCGGAATGTAGATAGCCAGTCGGAGACGGAGCAAATCTAGTAACTACTTTTTTGCCTGAGACGATATCGTTTTCCATAAGGCTATTCTATAACAAAAATATTAATTTGTCTCTTACAAAAATTTGAAGAAAGTCTTACATAAACAACGAAAACCCGTGGAAGGATTTCCGTCGGGTTTATGTTTCCTTGAACTTCGCCTTTTGATCAACTGGCCATGCTGGACATTCCTTGACGAATATCTCAATTATTCCGGTGGTAATGTGAAACCAGAAATATCCATGACAACCGCCACACTCGCAAATAACGGCTAGCGTGCCATCTGAGCGATTAGAGTAAGGTGCATTTTTTGTAAATCCGACAACACTCTTTGCTATTGTTTCCAAATTGCCAGACATAGAAATGCGGTATGTTTCCTCACAACCATCAGACATATCACCGCGAAAACTTGCGCACGTCATACCTGGTGATTTGACAGCACCCTCCAGAGGATGCC
>CAIPWS010000096.1 GCA_903868845.1 uncultured bacterium | reverse complement strand
TGAGAGGGTATTTTGATGGTGATGGATGTGTTTGGGTCGGGCATATTCATAATGATCGCATCAGAAATACTATGGGTATGATAACTTCCTTTACGAGTGGCTCTTTTGGATTTATCAAATCTCTGAAAATCTTACTAAGTAAGCAAGGTTTAGTTGGAGGCTCACTATTTATGAATAAATCCAAAACATACGGAAGATTGCAGTACAGTATTAAGGATTCTTTGAAATTATATGAAATCATGTATAATGTTCCCCATAGGCTTTATTTGCAAAGAAAGAAGCTTATATTTGAGAAGTTCATGAAAATGCGCCCGTAGTTTAGCTGGCTAAAACAATCCCCTGTCACGGGATAGACCGTGGGTTCGAGTCCCATCGGGCGCGCCATCAAATTTATCCATTCTGTGGAAAATCTTAGTTATGTTATGTGTTAGAATATAAACCATGTTGCATCATCCTTCATACAAGAGATCCCACTATTACATGGTTCTCCTTATTTTCGTCGTGATTCTGACGGCCATGTATGTTGTCGGTATAACGCAATTGCTTGGCAATCATAAGGCCACCACCATCGATACGACTGCTTCTTCAGTAACAACATCGTCAACTTCTGTGACTGATTCTACGGCCACCTCATCTATGGTGGTCACCAAGATTTTTGGATCACCGGTGGTAGGAGATATCGGTGCTGGTTCCACAACCGTTGTCGCATTTGTAACTCAGGAAACTGGAGGAAGCGGTACATTCTTTTATGCCATAGCTTTTTTGAATAAGAATAATAAGTTTGCAAATACAAACCCAGTATTTTTGGGAGATAGAATAGCTCCACAAGGTCTTAGTATTTCTGGCGGGATCGCTTTATTCAACTATTGTGAGCGTAATCCTGGTGAGCCGTTTACTACGCAACCATCACAATGTGTTACAAAAAGAGTTTCTATCATCGGCGGATCATTAGTAGAAGTGAAACAGTAATATTTTCATAATGGAAATGCAGCCACAAGTCCACGACCACAATCATTGGAGTAAATGGCCTCACTGGGCGAAGGGGGGCTCTATCGGTGCGGGTGTTTCATTTATTTTCATAGTTTTTCAGTTGGTTTTTGTACCGTCATTGTTCTACGGTATTTGTGGAAAAATTTCGTGCATGACCCCTTTTGCTAAGTTTACAGAAAATGTGTTCACATACTCCATGACGCCACTTTGGTCTTCGCCACTTGCCGATCCTATGCTCAATAATCAGATCATCTATGTCCTTGGAGCACTCGCGTATTATTTTGTCATAGGTGCTTTCATCGGGCTTATGATTGAAAAGAGGCGAAAAGCGTAGTAGTATTGCTTGAATTCGCCAAGATAGCTCAGTTGGTAGAGCACGCCCATGGTAAGGGCGAGGTCCCGAGTTCGATCCTCGGTCTTGGCTCCAGGTGAGGTGTTGCCAAAGTAGCTGTTTTGATAGAATGCATTAGAGAATTGCCAAAGTAGCTGTTTTGATAGAATGCATTAGGGAATTGCCAAAGTAGCTCAGTTGGTAGAGCATCGCTTTCGTAAAGCGAGGGTCCCCGGTTCGATCCCGGGCTTTGGCTCCAGTAAGGAGTAGTTCATTTTATATGTCTTCATTTGATCTCATCCAAATGGTCGGTCATCGTATTTATGAGCTTCGTGGCAAGCGGGTTATTCTTGATGCCGATGCGGCAATTTTATTTAAAATGCCGACGAAAAGGTTAAATGAAAAAGTTCGCCGACATGCTATGCGGTTCTCTGGTGAAGATGTTTTTAGGGTGACACATAAGGAATTTGAATCGATGAGGTCGCAAGCTGACCGAGCTGACGACAATGATCCATATTTTAAGCCACAGAATTTTGACATGAGTTATTTTGCGACCTCAACGTATAGAAGTGAGGCATATCGACCCAAGAGCAATGCTCCTGTATATCCAAGTAAAATAAACAAAAAGGGAAATGGAGGACGCCGCCATTTGCCACACGTATTCACTGAAGTAGGTTTCGAGAAGATCACAGACCTTTTTGGTAGTTTCCTTAGTGAAGAATAAAGTGTATATTTAATGCGATGCAGCGTAATACGTACCGTTCTGCGTGTTCACCCTCATGAACCCACAAAAAGAAAAAATTCAAAAAAAGATAACAGAACTAGAAGCCCTCATGACGGATTCCGATTTTTGGTTGGACAAAGCACGAGCGCAGACAACCATAAAAGAACTGCAGACATTGAAAGACGAACTAGAAGGAGTCGGCAAATATGACAAAGGGGATGCTATACTCGCTATTTTATCTGGTGCTGGTGGTGATGACGCCGAAGACTTCTCAGGAATGCTTTTGCGTATGTACAGTAAATATGCTGACTCAAAAGGCTGGGGTTGGTCAGTCGTTCATTCGAACTCGAACGACCATGGAGGATATCGCAACATAACCGTAGAAATTTCGGGGAATCCACACGGAGCGGGCGCTGCCGGTGCGGCAAGCGTTGCCGGACCATACGGCTCCCTGAAAAACGAATCAGGTGTCCACAGACTTGTACGTCTCTCTCCATTCAACTCAAATGATAAACGTCACACATCATTTTCCATGGTAGAAGTTATTCCGAAAGTGGAAAAAACTTCTTCAGCCGATTTGGTTATAGCCGACAAAGATGTTGAGATAACTATTGCAAAATCTGGTGGACCTGGGGGACAAAATGTGAACAAAAGAGAAACAGCAGTTAGACTTGTGCATATTCCTACGGGCATATCCATACACGTCACCTCAGAACGATCGCAGATGCAAAACCGCGAAAAAGCCTTCGAAATATTGCGTGGAAAACTGTGGAAACGCATGGAAGAAGAGCGCGTAGCGAAAGAACGTGGTATGCAACTTTCCTCGACGACCTCTATAGAATGGGGAAATCAAATCCGCTCATATGTCCTTCATCCTTACAAAATGGTCAAAGATCATCGTACCGATGTCGAGACTTCGCAAGTAGACAAAGTTTTAAATGGAGACATTGACCTATTTATAGAAGCCGAAAAAGAGTTATAATACACACATGATTTATTACGATAAGGTCTCAAAGATATATCCCGACAAATCTGTCGCATTGGATGAGATAAGTTTCGGTGTAGAGCCGAAGGAATTTGTGACTATTGTTGGTCATTCTGGAGCAGGAAAGACCACCCTCATGAAGCTTCTTATAGCCGAGGATAAGCCTACGAGTGGAACGATCTCCTTCGAGTCCTTGAACGTAAACAAGCTTAGTAAGAAGCAGATGAATAAGTTGCGACGCCGAGTTGGTATGGTTTTCCAGGATTACCGACTCATTCCAAACAAAACAGTTTATGAAAATATCGCTTTTGCCATGGAGGCTTCTGGTCGAACTGACAGTCAGATAGCCGCAGATGTTCCACATGTTCTAGATCTAGTCGACCTCGGTCACAAGATCTGGAGTTTTCCTAAGGAACTTTCCGGTGGAGAAAGTCAGCGCGTGGCGATAGCTCGTGCGATAGTAAATCAGCCAGACATCATCATTGCAGACGAGCCGACTGGTAACCTAGACCCGACGAACACTTTTGAGATTATCCGTATTTTGAAAAAGATAAATGAACTCGGCACGACAGTCCTTTTGACCACTCACAATAAAGGCGTTGTCGACGCTGTTGGAGGTCGTGTCATCACTATGGAAAAGGGAAAGATAGTTCGTGACGACAAGACTGGCAAATATATTTTGTAAAATGCTCGCAACTCGCGTGGTATAATAAATTCATGATTTTCACAGCATTCAAACGTATAGCTCGCACGGGCTTCATAAATTTCTGGAGAAATGGCTTCCTTTCATTTGCGGCGATAGTCGTGATTACTTTGTCTTTGTGTGCATTTGGTGGACTTATATTTTCTAGTGCATTTGCAAGATCACTTCTCACAGAAGTCAAAAATAAAGTTGATATAAATGTTTACTTCACTCTCACGGCTCAGGAATCAGACATATTAGCTGTGCAGAAAGATATAAATTCTTTGCCTCAAGTGGCAAGCACGACATATATTTCGAGTGACCAAGCGCTGGCAGCTTTCAAAGATCGTTGGCAGAACAATACACTTATCATGCAGGGTTTGGACGAGATCGGCACAAATCCATTTCCAGCATCTATAAATATCAAAGCGAAGGATCCTGGTCAGTATGGAAGTATTGCGACTTATTTGAAGAATAAAAACCCAGTCGACTCTACTGGTGTTGCTATTGTAGACAAAGTTAACTATGTAGAAAATAAACTTATCATAGACAGGTTAAGCTCTATCATTCCGACAGTAGAGAAGTCTGGAACTACTATAGCTATCATATTTGCCATAGTCGCTATCATAGTCGTTTTCAATACTATTCGTCTTATCATATATGCCGCTAGAGATGAGATATCGGTCATGAAATTGGTCGGAGCAAGCAATACTTATGTTCGTGGTCCTTTCGTGGTTTCTGGCATCATGTACGGCCTTATATCGGGTGTTATAACGCTTATCATCATGGCAGCTGCGGCATATTGGGGGGATAGGATCATACTTAGACTTGCTGGTGTAGATGTGGCCTCAAACTTCCAACTCATGGTAAATGTTTTCTCGTCATATTTCTCGAAGAATTTTGGCCAGATATTTTCACTCATCATGGTCGCAGGAGTTATTCTTGGTGGAGTATCGAGTTATGTCGCGGCCAGGAGATATTTGAGGGTGTAGATTTGCACATTATTTACCACACATTCACCCAGTGTTGTCTATTGGACAAATGCCATGCAACTTTACTAAAATGGCTACATGAAAAAGTCTCACAAATATGTCTTCGTTATTGGTGGCGTGATGTCAGGTGTTGGAAAAGGTATAGCGGTGTCGTCCATAGGGACATTGCTCACTGCAAAAGGTTACAAGGTCAATCTGGTCAAGGTTGACCCTTATTTGAATGTGGATGCTGGCACAATGCATCCTACTGAACACGGTGAAGTTTTCGTGTTAGATTCTGGACTCGAGACAGATCAGGACATGGGTAATTATGAACGTTTTCTTGGAAGAGATCTTACATCGGATGACTACATCACAAGTGGAATGGTTTACAAATATGTCATAGACAAAGAGCGCTCACTTGGTTACGGAGGAAAATGTGTCGATGCCAAGCAGATTCGTGATGAGATAGTGAGACGTATTGAGCATGCAGCCAAGGTAAATAAGTCTGACATCTCTATCATAGAGATTGGCGGAACTATTGGTGACTACCAGAACGTTATGTTCATGGAAGCTGCAAGAGTTTTCAAAACTTATCATTCTAAGGATGTTGTCTTCATGATGGTCAGTTATCTTCCAACCCCTGGAAGCATAGGTGAGATGAAGACGAGGCCTACTCAAAATGCTGAGCGTCAATTGGCTTCATATGGTATCAACACAGACTTCATCATCGGAAGAGCGTCTACTCCTATAGACAAGAAGCGCAAAGAGAAGATAGCTTCTGCATGTAATATCAGACCAGAGAGAGTAATATCAGCTCCAGACATAAAGAGTATTTATGATGTGCCAGTCAATTTCGAGAAGGATCACCTTGCTGAGCAACTTCTGGAAGCCATGGAACTTCCGAAGACTAAGACAGACAAATCTTTCAAGGCTTGGACAAATATGGCGAAGGGTATAAAGAACCACAAAGGCAAAGAGGTGCACATAGGCGTGGTTGGTAAGTATTTCAATACAGGAGATTTCATCCTTTCAGACGCATATCTTTCTGTTCTAGAGGCTATCAAGTTTTCTGCTTATGCCGCAGGTGTCAAAGCGGTCATACATACAGTCAACTCACGAGATTTCGAAAATGAAAACTCCAAGAGCAAAGCCGTCATAGATTTTTCATCTCTCGATAAATTCGACGGTATCATTGTTCCAGGAGGATTTGGTGAGACAGGTATAGAAGGCAAGCTCAATGTCATACGCTATGCTCGTGAAAATAAGATTCCATATTTCGGTTTGTGTTATGGCATGCAACTCATGACCATAGAATACGCACGCAATGTTCTTGGTCTTGCCGGTTCTCAGACTGCAGAGATAGATCCGAAAGCTCCTCATCTCATCATCGACTTCATGCCAGATCAGAAAAAGAAGATTGCAGAAGGAAATTATGGTGGTTCTATGAGACTAGGTCTTTATCCTACAAAATTGTCGAAAGACACAGTGGCATATAGTGCCTATGACTTGGCAGAGAAGATTGGTAAAGGAAATGTTATACAAGAGCGTCATCGCCATCGCTATGAGGTCAACCCTAAATATATAGAAAGACTTGAAAAGGGTGGCCTCGTATTTTCTGGAAGATCACCAGATGGGCATCTTATGGAAATAGCAGAATTGCCAACTAGTGTGCACCCATTTTTCCTTGGAACACAATTTCACCCAGAGTTTTTGGCTAGACCACTTTCACCGCATCCATTGTTTACGGCATTTATGAAAGCAGCAAGATCGAAGGCAAAAGAGAGGCCAGAGGTAGCAGAGCAGGAATAGCTCAATATAAATAAGTTTTATTTTCTGGTACCAGTAAGAGGAAAAGTCTTCAGAACTTTCCAAGCTTTGTCATCTTTGTTTTCTTTGAAGAAGATTGTGAGGTTGTCGAATGAGAGGTCGAACTTCGGAGCTGGTACAGTTTGTAGATAATTCCAGACCAACTGATATTCCTTAGGGTTCAAGAAGCGAGCTATAGACATGCGTATGTGAAGCTCTCGCTCGTCTGGACTTGTAGGGATGCCTATCATGCGAAGTTTCGAGACTATGCTGTTTACATAAGCCTTGAGTTCTTCGCTTGGTTTCGTACCTTCCATGTATATAGTTCTTGTACCGAAATGATTCCAGTTCGTAAGAGCGATAGGTATAGCTGGAACTTCGGTATTTAGAGCTAGACACTCGTCGATAGCTTCGGCGTTTGGCCTCTCAAATGAGGTCTTTACTGTGATATGAGGAGGCACTATCTCTGCCACATTCGCTATACCGAAGCGAGCATTTAGATCCATACAGGTCGTTTTGTAGTATTCTGCTACCTCTCCTCGAAGTAGGCTTCCAATGAAATATCTCATGATGAGGATATGCTAGCATATAGTCGACACCTTGTGTATACGTCGTTTTTACGATATTCTGCTGGGTATCCACAGGTAATGAGTTTTGTGGATCTTGTAAATAAATTGCGGGATCGTCTAATGGTAGGACACATCCCTCTGGAGGATGATATCTTGGTTCGAGTCCAAGTCCCGCAGCATTTGAGAAATAGTAGGGTTTTTGGGTATGTTTGCGACTAACTCATACGGACTTTTGAAGCTGTAATTAGCCACAGTTTTGTTTGCGATGATTGCGTTCGAAAGTAATTTTTCTAGAGTTCTTCGCTTTACTTCATCCGGAGCTTTCAAATAAGAATCGGCGGCTTTGTTGCAATCCAGGAATACATTTTTTATCTGTTCGATAGTGACTTCCGGTACAGCCCCGTTCTCGATTTCTCTGATCTGCTTTTCTAATTCAACACGACGATTGGTGATCTCTCGCATTTTCTCCTCGTATAAGTCTTTGCGGAGGACTTGTGAAGTATAGCTGTCAGTAAGCATTGATTCTTTGGCAGGCAGTCCGGATAGTTCATTCTTCAGATTAGCTGTTGAAGAGGTCGTATAGGCCAATTTTGATTGATTCTGGGCTTTGTAGGCCTCGAATGAAAGCTCAATAAGTTCAGGTTCAATTTTCAATTCCTGGAAGATATTGGAAAGCAGGTTGTCTATGAATTCAGAGCGCATAAAATTCTTCTTTTGGTCGCAGATGCCTTTGCCATTGGTGCAGTGATAGTAAGAAAAGCCTTTTTGTGTTTCGGCAGTAATGATACATCCGCAGGTGCCACAGATTAAGAATCCGCGAGCTGAATAGAAATGAGATCTTTTACGAGAATGGAGGCGGCCGTGAAGAATATCCTGCGCCATATCGAATACATCGCGGGTAATTAACGCCGGATGCTTGCCCTCATAGACTTTGCTGTCTCTTTCCATGAGACCGAGATAGAATTTACTGTTAAGAATTCTATGGATTTGATTTTGAAAGACTTTGTAGCCTGAGGCTGTTCGTAACCCTTCGTTATAAAGAATTTCAGCAATATCTTTCAAGCTATGCGAGCCGGTGGTATATATCTCATAGACGCGCTTCACATATGGTCCACGTTTCGGATCGATGATGACTTTCTTTGTAGCTTTGTCATTCAAATAGCCGAATGGAGCATGATTTGGCCATTCGCCGCGTTCTAGTTTAGCTCGATTGCCACGCTTCACATTAGTACTCAAATCACGAATGTACTGGCTAGCCATAGCTTGCTCGATGCTCATAAGGAGGACGTTGTCGGATGGTAAAAAATTCTTCTCAAAAGTCCTGATGCACTGGATTTTTCCATTTTGCAGGAGCCATTGGATCTGTCCACCATCGACAGGGTTGCGTGTGAGGCGATCTATTTTCCAACAGAGAATAGCATCAGCCTTGCCGGCAGTGATCGAAGCGATCATCTGATTGAAAATAGGTCTGCCGGGTTCCTTTGCAGAGCGGCTTTCGCGGAGAGTTTCAATCACAGGCAAATTAAGAGCCTCAGCCAACCTTTTCAGCTCGGCTTCCTGTGAATCAAGCGAGAGTACCTGCTTGTCTTCGGTATCAGTGGATTTTCGGCAGTAAATAATATATTTCATGGCGTAAGTTTACTCTCAATATTTTCGCAAGGCAATTTTTCTGGTGGATTTTCTGTGGAGAGTTTGTAAATCCGATGGCGAGCCTTGCCCAACCAGTGCGTGTCATATGAGTTGTCGATCTCCGGATTGGCCACGCCGAATTCTTCAAGGAGAACGCTCATACCGAAATTGGATATACCGCCTTGGATTTCAGGACGAAGAAGATTTCTGGAACAGACATATGCTTTCTGATTCATCAGCCTGCGATCTACGAATGATTTTGCCATATACTTGGTCAGATATGACGATAGCTTTTCATTTCCATCAGTCATTTTGAAGTAAATAAATCCATGTTTCCAGAGTCCCGCAACCAATCTGGTAGATCGCTCTTCTTCAAAGACACTTTTGGGTAATCCCCAAATGAGAGCGTGGAAATGAACAGCTCCACGCTTTTGAAATTCTGGTACTGCGATGTACCTGAATACTTTTCCGAATTTATAGCGCAGAGCCTGGATGAAAGCGCCGAAATCTCGGTAGCCGACGCGTAGGTCTTCTTGGTTGTCCCGGTACGTCGCAGTAAGGAGTAGAGGATATTCAGTTCCGGTGAGGTTAGCGAGGACGAGTTGTCTGAAAACCATCGAAGCGCGATTTGCGTTGTCTTTGCGCTTGCCTTCGAATTCCGCGGATCGTTGGAGAGCGCTAGCATCATCTGTAGCACTAGGTATTCGAGCGTGGCGTGTATTCTTTCTTCGTGCACCTTCAAGTATTGGGAGAGGTCGTTCATATGTGAATGTTTCGATTATGTTTCCGTATCTAATCCCATTAGGGGTTAGTTCCCCGAAGCTTGCTTCGAATAATGCTAGACTGATGAGGTGAGCACCCACATCCACAAATCTCATAACGTCACACTCCTGATGTACCACCTAGTTTGTCCTGCTAAATACAGGAGAGTG
>CAIPWS010000095.1 GCA_903868845.1 uncultured bacterium | reverse complement strand
AGGTAGAAAGAAAAGCCGAAGAAAGGTTCGAGAAGCTTTTGAATGGGCCAAGAATGAACTCATTTGGTGCACGCCAGATGCAATTGGCACTGGAAATGTTCATAAAAGAAAATCCTGAGGAAGAACTCGATCACAAAAAAGCTAACGAGGTTATACTTGCTTGGTCAGATGCGACACGACCAGGACCAGGTTATTCGAAAAAATGGAGAGAAATGGTAGACGATAATCCAAAATTTAACGAGCACAAAAGACTTCAAGGAAATTACGCAAACGTAACCTTGGATGATTTCCTAAAATTCGTAAAAACTGGAGAGTTTCCTAAAGAGTAATTCGGATTAATAAAAATTAATATAAATTGGAAAAAGAAAGAGCCACAAGGTGTGAGCGTGTAGCCCTCCCTTGTGGCCGACAACCACTTGTTTTAGTTTTATTCTGGCCAGGTTATTTGATGTCACCGAACATCATCTGATCAGCCTGCCAAATCCCCGGACCAAACTTGTCCTGATTTTGGAGGAATTTTTCGATGATAGCCAGTAGCCCCGGCAGATACGACTCACGTCCATTGGACTCGAGCATCATCTTGAAGGTCATGCCGTGCAGCTTGGCGACCACACCAATCCGTGCAAAACCAGACAAGTGTTCCGGCGGAACATCCGAGAACACCGCCGCGCTCGAATTGCTGCGAACAGAACCAACGTTTTCTGGCTTGACGCCGAACATGCCGGCTATCCGTTCAGCTGTCGGGGACTTTCCCTTCTTGGAATCTTGGTGGATTTCCGCAGAGAAGCACTGACCACCGAGTGACTGAATCAATGTTCCCAAGCGCGGCAAAGCATCAAATGTTGCGCATGAGAGCAAGCTCAGGTTCGGCGCGGAGATGACTGGAACAGTTACTCCATCTTGAAGCGGCACGTTCGACGTGGCCACAACAAGTGGAATACTGCACATTTCGCATCCAGCAAGGATTTTTGGATAACGCTCAGGAGAACTCACCATAACCGCCACGGTGCCTTCCCCTTTCATCCCCACGAAATCACCCATGTTTCCATCCACCCGCGTGAAAGGAATTCCCAACTTGGTGCACCCATCAATCAAGGTGCTGGTCATATTCGCCCGGTCCGGACGAGTACGACCAATTATGATCATGCGTTTCAACAGACTCGTCATTTGTTCTACCTCATGGTTAATAGTTGACCGATTTTTCACTATACTGCTCTGTGCCAGATATTACACTCAAAATATGTGTTGTCAATAGGATAATAAAAAATGTTGCGCAACAGAAGAAGGGCTGAGTGCAAGCACTCAGCCCTTCAAACACAATACAACGTTCTTAACTCTCGTTAGTACGACACGTGAGCTGAGTTGATCGCCTTTGCAATCCCGTCTTCTTCGGCGACTACATCGACCGGTGCAACCGTATACCGTATCCAACCGCGGAAAGGCACTCCGACAAGTCCAGGATCGGTATTCTCGATCATGAGCGAATTGAAGTGTTCGGCATCCTTGACGTCCACACCGAAAGCGCGCTTCGGTGGATGGAATATCGCAAAGAAACCAGCTTCCGGTTGAACTGCCAACCGCATCCCTGCTGCCGTCATCACCCGGATAAGAACATCCAAACGGCTGGCGTACATGCCGCGCACTTCAGCGATTCGTTCCGGATGCTTCTCGAACAAGTGGAGAACACCTGCCGCTAGTGGTGCATTGAAACCACTGTCGTCATCACCTTTGATGCACTTCATATCAGCGATGAATTCCGGTGACCCAATAGCCGCACCAACACGCCAACCACAATGGTTCCCCGCCTTGGATGCCGAAAACATCTCGATCCAGTTCAGTTCAGGAAACTCGATGGCCGTATCGGTGAGGGTTGTAGCCACACTGCGATCCGTCATGATTGCGTATGCAGCATCGTTGACGACACGGATACCCATCTCCTGACAGAAGCTGAGGATCGGGCGAAGCCACTTGCGTATCATGATGACTCCCGTCGGATTGACCGGGAAATTCAACAGGATCATGTCACCCTCCATAAGCCCCATCTTCACTAGGTCGTCGACCGAGAAGAGGAAGCCATTATCGGGGTTCGTGGGCAGGTGCCGATGGATGATATTCTTCGCCAACCCGCACTGAACGGCCGGCGTCGGATACCCAGGATCAGTGAGCGTCGCAACCATGCGAGTACGGGCGTCCGGCAACCAAGCGCCGAGCGAATTGATCACAACTCCAAACATTGGCTTGATGCCTGGCAGTGGCAAAGTTGCAAGACTGCCAGCTTTGATCAACGGCGCCAAATCAGTAGCTACATGACATTGGATGAAACGCTGAGAGAAGCCAGGAACGCCGGCTTCGCCATTGTCCTGATATCCGTGAACCGCTGGATTGTCAGACATGATGGCTTCCGCCGCCGCTTGACGGGACTCGATGAATGCCGGTATCACCGGCTCACCAATCGTCAGTTCGATTAACTTTTTTCCTTTGCTCTTCTGCTCTGCACAGAGGGCTTTAATCCTCTGAAACAGATTTCCTTTAGACTGAGGCAACATTGATTTTCTCAAGAGACACACTCCATATTACGTTGTTAGACTGAATAGTCCCAGCCGCTTTGGCTTGGATCTGGCTTGAATACTACATAAAAAATAGAAAGTGTCAATCAAGCAAAAAAGGTCGCATGCCACGATGAAACATGTGACACACGACCTTGATTTGATTCTGCCAACAACTTCAGGACAGTTTGAGCCAGTGCTCGTCGGCAGAGAGACCGCGCTGACGATAAGTGAAGTCATGGTAAGTCTCTGCAGTGCAGATCCTGCGCACTTCACCCTTATCGTACAACAACTCTTGCGGCCTTGGTTGCCAGTTGTATTGCCCGGCCTGACCATTGCAATGAGCACCACTGCAACACGTCACGATGAAGTCACCTTCCGCGACGATCGGCAATTCCACATCCCTGCCGATACCATCGCTTCCTTCACAAGTCCCGCCGACGATCGAGACAACCTCGGTCGGTCCGGTCTTCAAGGTGCCGTCAGGATTGAACACGATCGGTTTGTGGAATGCCGTTTCGTAGATCGCCATACGCGGTACTCCTTGCATGGCGATTTGAACACCGACAAACTTCTTGAACTTCGTGTAGACATTCTCCACGCGGTTTATCATCACCCCGTGCGGACCAGCCACATACCGACCGCTTTCCATGAACAACCTCGGTTTATAACCCATCCGAGCTTGGAAAATTTCGAGCGCCAGCCGACATTCGACGGCAAGAGCGCCCATGTCGAAGTCATTTTCCGTATCACGATAAGCGATACCCTCACCGCCGCCCATATTGAGGTAAGGGACTGGAACATGAAACTTATCCCCCAAGTCAGCCCCTTTCTTGGCTAAAGCTCTGACTGTCGCAGCCAATGCCCGATAATCCCGATTATTCGAGACAACCATGGCATGCAGACCAATACTCTCCGCACCGCGCCGGATCGCCGCCTCATACGCGGCGTCGACTTGGTCCATCGGCACTCCGAACTTTGTGTCCTTCGACACGAAGTTGATCTGATTGGCAGTTGCTCCAACTGAAGGTATCTCCAGCTCATTCAGAAGCAACCGGAAGCAGATAGTCTTCGGAAATGGCTCCGGAACTTTGGGGACAAAGCTTGGATCGTCCAGATTCAGAAAACCACCTTGCTTGGCAATCAGCTGGTACAGACGTTGCGGCGTATTGTTCGACGTTAGCATCGTCTTGTCCGGAGGACAGTTGAGCTCGATGGCAGCCAAAACTTCATCGTAAGAACTTACATCGAGACCGCCACCTTCCTCCAGGATAATCTTTGCGATCGCCAAACGAGGATTGGCCTTGAAAGCAAACAGCTCGGTAATATCTAAACCTTGACTACCAAAAGCTGCATTGATGCCCCGAACAGATCCACGAATACCTGGCCCATAGAACAAGTGACAGGGCGTACCGAAACGGTGAGTGATCGCGGGCAGATTCGTCTGTAAAAACGACAGGAACTCATTAGGTATGACTGGCATAATAGACCTCTTTCTTTGTTGTTGGATTGTAAAAACTGACACAGAGACCATTGTTCCTCTGTATCTGTTCGAAGACTACTAGTGAAATCACACATTGTCAACCCTGGGCGCGACTCCCTACCCCCGCTTCTTATTCTCCTCTTTTCTATCAACAAACCAAGGATCACTAGGATCGAACCACCAAAGATCTGGGTGTGTATTCAAAATAACTTTAGCAAGCTTTTGTGCGGCTTTTGTTTTCAAACGTTTCGTAGCAATCTTAATCCATTCTTTCGCCTTGATATTCCCCTTCACTTCTTCTGTACGCAAAGTGGATATCCATTCGAGCTGATCGGCGTCTTTGACCAATTTTGACTCGAGAGTTACCTTGGCTTGTTCCTCAGTAAAAAGTTCCAAAATCTCTGGACCAAAAGGAACGGTCTTGGCAATATCTGCCACGGCTATCGCCTCTGCCAAACGTCCATAACGCTGGTGAGCATAATTATGATCTGACGTTCTACCTTCGCCAATGTCATGAAAGAGTGCCATGAGAATCACCTTCTTTATGTCAGCCTTTGGTTCAAGGTGTGCCAAAGCATAAGCAATCATTGAGGTATGAAATAAGTGCTCAGCAACAGATTGTGTACCTGTTCCAAGTAACCAAAATCCTGAACGTGGAGTTTTGCTTATGTTTCCAGTCTCATAAACGAAATTCGTTATCTGGTCGTAGACGTTTTTCTTTGCTGGCTTTGCTGTTTTTTTATTTGCTGACATTTTACTTATCTTTGCCATGACACTTTTTATATTTTTTACCAGAACCACAAGGACATGGGTCATTTCTTCCTGCCTCAGGTTCACCTGATTTACTTGTACCTTGCCCCTTTTCACTTGCGCTTCTGTTTGACCCATCTCCACCTCCTATAAGCTGAGAATTTTCGTGAATCTCTTTCAGTTCAGCTGTTTCAGAATTTTTTGCATTCATGGCTGCGCCATTATTGATAGGTACAATATGTGGCAATAGACGCACAACCTGATCGTGCATGGCACCCTGCATTTCTTTGAAGAGGCGAAGACCTTCACGTTTGTATTCTACAAGTGGATCACGTTGACCATAAGCACGCAAGTTAACACTTGAACGAGTATGATCCATGACCTCGAGATGTTCAACCCAATACATATCTATAGCCTGAAGGAGAACGATACGTGCAGCATTCAAGAAAGCTTCACGTCCGTATTCTCCAGTCTTCTTTGCAATCACATCATTTGCTTCAGCAGAATCGACTCCTACTCCAACTATTTCATTCAATTCACTTTCAACATCATCGACATTTCCAAGCAATAACTTCCTGCGGCGAGCGTAGACACTAGTACGCTGAGTATTTATGATGTCATCGAATTCCAAAACATGTTTACGCGAATCGAAGTTGAATCCTTCAATCTTCTCCTGAGCACTCTCAAGCGCATTTGAAATAAGTTTGTGTTCAATAGGCTGATCTTCGTCGACTCCGAGTTTATTCATGAGACCCTTCAACATGTCTGACGCAAAAACACGCATAAGGGTATCTTCTAGAGATACAAAAAACTGAGTAACACCCGGATCACCCTGACGACCAGAACGACCACGGAGCTGATTGTCTATACGTCGTGCTTCATGACGCTCAGTTCCAAGCACGAACAAACCTCCAAGATTTTTTATCTCAGTTGAAGTTTCTGGAGTACTTGGAACACCGCCGAGCTTGATATCGACACCGCGACCAGCCATGTTCGTAGCTATAGTCACAGCACCCTTGCGACCAGCTTGAGCAATGATCTCACCTTCTCTTTCATGATTCTTGGCATTCAAAACCTCATGAGGAATTCCTTCGGCTTTGAGGAATTGTGACAAGACTTCATTTTTTTCAATAGAAACTGTACCTATGAGAACTGGCTGGCCAGCATCATGAGCCTTCTTCACTTCGCGAGCTATAGCCTTGAACTTACCAATTTCTGTCTTGAAAATCTGGTCGTTGCGATCATCACGGACTGTTTGTTTATTTGTCGGAACTATTGCGACTTCAAGTCCATAAACTTTGAAAAATTCTTCACTGGATGTTGCGGCTGTACCTGTCATTCCAGAAATCTTCTTGTACATGCGGAAAAAGTTTTGGAATGTGATGGAGGCATAAGTACGTGACTCCTGCTGTATATTTACACCCTCCTTGGCTTCAATAGCTTGATGCAAACCTTCTGACCAACGACGACCAGGCTGCATGCGTCCGGTAAATTCATCGACAATAACAATCTCATCGTTCTTCACGACATACTCCTTGTCCTTGTGATAAAGAGCCTTCGCGCGAACAGCTGTCTCGAGGTGATGGACGAACTTGATACCTTTGTCTGTATAAATATTTTCTACACCAAGAGATTTCTCAGCCTTCGTGATACCAGAATCTGTCAGTGTGATTGCTTTGCGCTTTTCATCTTTTGTATAGTCGGTGTCTTCGACAAAACCAGAAACCATGGAAGCAAACTGTTTGTAGGTTGCTTCAGCATCACGAGTTGGTGCAGAGATGATAAGTGGCGTACGAGCCTCATCTATGAGAATAGAGTCTATCTCATCAACAATGGCGTAGTTTGGATCGCGTTGACGAAGATTGTTTGGGCTGTATTCGAGGTTATCGCGTAGATAGTCGAAACCAAATTCATTGTTCGTACCATAAGTAATATCGGCCATGTATGCTTCGTGACGTGAACATGGTCTTAGGAATTCATGAATGACATGGAATGAACCTGTCTCATCACGCTCTTTGTCTAACTCCGTATGCTTCGGATCATATCTGAAACTTGATTCATGATTTATAACACCGATAGTAAGTCCGAGTGCGTCGTAGATCTCACCCATCCAGACTGCATCACGACGTGAGAGATAATCGTTCACAGTTACCACATGAACACCTTTTCCAGAAAGTGCATTCAAATATGCAGGTAATGTTGCGACCAAAGTTTTTCCTTCTCCTGTACGCATCTCGGCGATTGAGCCGCTGTTGAGGACTGCACCGCCAACAAGTTGAACATCGAAATGTCTTTGACCAAGTGTTCTGCGTGAAGCTTCACGGACCAAAGCGAAGGCTTCAGCTTGGATCTCTTTCAAAATAGCTTCTTCCTCCTCCTTGGTTTTGACATCTTTCAGTCGTGCTTGGAAACCAGCAGTTCTAGCCTTCAGATCTGCATCAGAAAGTGCCTTGATCGAATCCTCAAGCGTGTTTACCTGTACCACCAATGGTTCAAATTCCTTCAAACTCTTCGTATTTGAACGGCTGAAAATATTGCTTAAAAATGACATCGTTTGGCCACTTTAGCATATTTTACGCTTGGCGGCCAATAAAAAATCCGCCCGCTCCTCCCCAAACAAATGGGAGAAGCGGGGCGTGTGAATTTTCGAACCTCGATTTAGATGCTCAAGCTCTTGCGAAGGTTACCCAATCGATCCATGGTAAACCCAAGGTGCTCATTTACCGACTCGTTGCGGACAATCTGTTCGTTGATCAACTCCGTCAGTTGGATGAGCATCTTGGCCCAATAGCTCACACTGCTGCAAATTGTTCGCAGCTCGTCATCTTCCAGACAGCAAACTATAATCTTGTCTGGTTGATTAATCTTAGGATCTCCATCTGCTGGAGATGACCTCTGGAACTGAGCCAGAATGATCTGACTATCGGAACGCAAGTAAAGTCCGTGCGTTACGATTTTTCCTTCCACACTGACAGGAAGAAGCTTCGAAAAGAGGTTTGGTTGATGCAGACAGACGACACGTTGATCCCACGTGACACCGGCTAAAACATCACAATGAGCTTCTGGAACCATCAACTCAGGCCGCTGACTGAGGCTCAACATCCGGAGATTATTTCTCTCCTTCAGCACCTCTTTGATAATGCCACGTAACACTTTGATCCGATCATCAACACTCACATCATAAAGATTGATGTGGACCATTCCAAGCAACAACTCTACAACCGACACCGTAACTACTCCGCCTACTGGCGATATGGACTTATCCATAATCGTTACCTTTCGTTAACTTTGTTCAGGTTATACACATGAGACATATCTCATCGTGTCCACAATTAACATTACACCTTTAAATATTTAAATCAACCAATCATATCAACCTCTGCCTCAATAACAATCCCAGTCTTCTCCTTCACACGACGTTTAAGCTCATCCACTAGACTATATACCTCAGCCGCAGTAGCCCCACTTTTTGCAATCAAAACAAGTGCTTGTTTGTCATACGTTCCAACATTGCCCATCATCAAACCCTTAGCATCACAGACCTTATCGAGCACATAACCAAGAGAAACTTTGACTGATCCATCGTTTTCTGGAAAACCTGGAAGATCTGGGAATTTATTCTTGAGTTCTGCAAACTGCGCTGCTGGCACACTGGGATTTTTGAAAAAAGATCCGGCTGTTCCCCAGACTTTCCAATCTGGCAACTTCGACTCACGTATCTCTACTATCGCTTTTCTCAAATCAGATAGGGTCGGACCAGTCACATGATTCTTCTCGAAATATTCCTTCACGTCTTTATAATCCATTTTCAAAACACCCTTCCTAGTAAGTTGAAAAGCTACAGCAGTGATGATGTATCTTGGTTGACCAGTCTTACTATCACGTTCGTGTTTGAAGATACTGTCGCGATATCCAAACTTACAATCCTTATTGCTGAAATTTACAAATGTCATACTTTTCGTATCGAGAGATCGTACGTCGAGTAATGTCTGCGAGACTTCTGCGCCATATGCTCCAATATTCTGCACAGGTGCAGCACCGACAGTTCCCGGTATGGCTGAAAGATTTTCCAAACCATACAAACCATTGTTCACAGAACATTCGACCAATGAGTCCCACAATTCGCCAGCACTTGAACTCATGATTGAGTCTTCATCATTTATAACAGTATTCTTCATCTCCATCTTTATGACAAGACCATTGAAACCCTTGTCACTTACCAACATATTTGAGCCGCCACCTAGAACCAGAAAAGGTAAGGCGTGACCATCGGTATTTTTTTCTTTCGCGAACTTCACCGCTTCGACAAGTTCATCTTCGCTCGTCACGACACAAAAAAACCGGGCATTTCCTCCGATCTTGAAAGTCGTATATTTGGCGAGCGATATATTTTCTAAAATCTTCATATGAATTGCGCCAACTGACGGCGACGGGTGTGAGCTCCAAATATAATGTCTAAATATAATGTGAGTACAGCCGTCGCCATCACTTGGTACAATCTTTATATAGTATAATACAAATCTACAAATAAAACGAATACAACAAATAAACATGCCAGATAAAGTCATTCACAAACAATTATCCTACAGATTATGCGGAATATGCTTCACTGTTCACAATGAGTTGGGCAGATTTCGTAGTGAAAAATCTTATGGTGACCTACTAGAAAAACTATTTAAGGATAGCGCTCTAAAATATAGACGTGAGTATCCATTACCACCATCATTTGCCGGAGAAAAGGCGAGAAGAAATATAGTTGATTTCCTGGTTGATGAGAAGATAATATTGGAATTAAAGTCGAAGCCAATAATAACCAAGGAAGACTATTTCCAAATGAAGAGATATCTCCAAGCTACCAATATGAAGCTTGGAATAATAGTTAACTTCAGACAAAAGTACCTATACCCCAAGAGAATATTAAATTAATACACCTATTTTATTTGTAGCATTCGTCTTGTCATCTGAATTATTCGTATTCTATTTGTAACCATTTGTAGCAATTGGTAACGCAAAAACCCGCCGAGGCGGGACTTTGCGAGACATTTGTTTGGAGAGTGCCCACTCGGGTACTCACGTCACAATTATATTATAGCGGGGTTCTAAAATCAACGCCTTACTTCATCTGCTTTATAGCCTGTTCTATCTGATCCGTATATTCTGGATAATCCTTTTCGACATCTTTGAGAGTCTTCACAGCTTCATCCTTCATACCAGCTGAATACTGAGTCTGGGCCAACATTGCCTTGATCTGGATATTTGAACTATCTGCTGCGATCATAGTCTTATAAATATCTATAGCTTTACTATATTGTTTGAGAGAAGTGAAAACCTGAGCCAAAGTATTTGAATTGAAGACTGTTGGATCGTCCTTGAACAATTCTCTTGCCTCAGCTTCTTTTCCGCCAAAGACGAGTGCCGCAGCATAAGACACGCGAGACTGATGATTATCTGTTGCAGATTCGTAAGCTCCCTTCAGAAGTTCAATAGCCTTATCAGCCTTGCTTGTATTCATATATCCGACAGCCAAATCAAAATCTATAGTCTGTTTTCCAGGAGACATAGCATGTGCCTTCTCAAGATATGGAATAGCCTTATCAAACTGATTTATACTTGTGAGGAATGATCCGGCCAAAGTATATATACGAGCATCATTTGGTGTTGCCTTCACCTGATCATTTATAGCCTGACCAGCAAGAGCGAAGAATGCCTGCTTTGTAGGTTCTGGTACCTGTGAAGAGATAACGTTTCCAGCACATGACAATATCTGCTCTCTAGCT
>CAIPWS010000094.1 GCA_903868845.1 uncultured bacterium | reverse complement strand
TCTATCCAAGGAATAAGATATTTTAGTGATAAATATATTGCATAAATATTTATTATACTGATTAACAGGAAATAAATAAATCCGTCAGTATTTATGTGTAATGTAAACGTTATTATTCTACTAAACTCTTTTGACACAAAAGAGACAAATAGTCCTCCCCAGAACCAGATATAGATTAAAAAGTTTCCCTCACTTATGGTTTTCTTCACTGTTTCCATATATACAAATATATCACAATAAACCCACCAAATCATCCTTCCAGCCACGCTTATCTTGCGTGCTAAGAAATAGTTTTGATGGGCAAGTCGTCTTCTTGTTTATTTCGCAATGCCCAAATATTCGATCCTTAGGAACTTGGGGATAATTTTTCTTGATCAACCCCGCAATCACTTTGAGAATTTTGGCATCTGGCACTGTATTTTCATGATCATCGTCTATACATATGGCTATACTTCTACAGTTTATGTCCCAATTTCCAGCTTGCCAGCCTATCTCATCATCATTCAACAAACGCTCACAAGTACCATCACTTCTTATCACCCAGTGATATGGCCAGAAGACCTGCACACCATCTCTCCAGTGGCCAGAATATATTGGAGCACCCTTGATCTCCTTGTTGGCATCATATGTTGGACCAGAACCTGCAAATTGAGGAGCATAAAGTCGAACTAGTTCAATAGCCGAAAGTCTATCCTTACTCAAACCCGGCAGATTACTTGTATGGTGTATGATGATGGTATCGATAGGTTTACGCTCACGGTCGAAATCTTCTCCTTGAGATCCAAGTGCAATATTACTAAGACTTAACTGTTCTTCAAAAAAGTCATAAATCTTTTCTTTTTCATTTTCATACTCTGACCTGTCTTGATCGTGTAATGATTTTAGTTCGCGAATCACATCTGGTACATCAAAATACCAGAAGGGATCTGCAATCTTTTTTGACCAGAGTTTAGTGTCGAAGATAAACATTGTCTATTTCATTGAAAAATTAAACTGGTTTGCTATATTAGTGACAAGTTCTGTGACAGTTACCGCCTTCTTTTTTGCACTATATTCCGCCTGTTCTTTATTGTTTACTGATACTATTTTTTCTTGGATTGATTTTATTCCTACATCACCGATCACTTTATTATCTGTGATATCAAAAGCGATTGATTGTACATTCAACGGAGTACCGGATAAGAAATTATCAATGGTTGGATCCAGACCTCTTCTAATAATTGAGTTTATGTTATTTAAGGGAATATAATCGATTTCAAAATGAGGACCAATCAGTTTAGGGTTACCATAACTATTGTTCACAATTTTCCAATCCGCAGCTAGTTTGATGGGTAATGGTTTCTCAACAATAAAGTCCAGATCAACATCTTTGGACATTGGAATGCCATATAGTTCCTGGATAATACTTCTACACACGAATCCTCCAATAAGCCAGGCATGGCCTTCTGAGTTTGATTTTATTATTTCAACAGCCTCTTTAAATTCAGGATATGTATTTGCTACCTTCAAAAATATTTGTGTGTAATCTATTTTCATATGCGGAGAGGGAGGGATTTGAACCCTCGAGGAGCTTGCGCCCCTGCCGCTTTTCGAGAGCGGTGCCTTCGACCACTCAGCCACCTCTCCAGGAAGCGTATCGTCTATTAGCTGACTTACAATATCACAAAATGGCTTCGTTTTCAGCTTTTTGCCATTTTCATAAAAAATGTTATATTGCTACTGGCCTCACCGCCAGGCTATATGGCCCTATCGTCTAATGGTTAGGACAACGGGTTTTCAATCCGTTAACCGGGGTTCGACTCCCCGTAGGGCTACAAGGAAGAGTTGCAGTAAGTCATCTATAAATTTGCCAAATTTTAAGAAAACCACCTATATAAGGGTGGCGTGTGTGGTTCTGATTGTGGTCATGACAGTGGTATTGGTCGGCAATTCATTTGGTTGGGCGAGTGCTTTCGGCTATGGCGTGATCGTAAAGTCAGATACATATTATCCGGTTACTTATGTTGTGGATGGTGACACATTCAAGATAAATGCATCGCAAGATGAAGCGACGCAAAAGATAGTTACTATTCGTGTTCTTGGAATAAATACTCCAGAAACAGTTGACCCGCGTAAGTCGGTTGAGTGCTATGGTCCCGAGGCATCGCAAGCAGGCAGAGATGTTTTGAATGGTCACAAAGTCAAGTTAACTTTTAGTCCAAACAGGGAACTGAAAGATAAGTACGATAGATATTTGGCGTATGTATATCGTGATGATGGTCTCTTCTATAATGAATACATGCTCAAAAATGGATTTGCGAAAGAGTATACATTTGGAACTCCTTATTCTATGCAAAGTGAATTTCGTGGTATAGAAAAAGAAGCACGAGGTGCCAAAGTCGGTCTATGGTCTGCGTGCCATTAGGTGTGCAAGTAGAAGTATATATCCTCAATAGCTTTGACGGCGTCTCCTGCGGCAATATTGTTTTGGTGGTAAAGGCCATCTGTACAATCTCCAGCAGCCCAGATGCCGTTTTGGCTTGTGCGCTGATTGCGTGGGTCTGTGACGACATGGTTTGTTTTGTCGAGGTTGATGAGACTTTGGGCGAAGTTGGTATTTGGTATAGCGCCAATCTCAACAAATATTCCAGTGACATTTAAGGTGACGTCTTTTTTGTTATTCGTGTCTGTATAAGTAAGTGATGTTACAAATTTATCTCCAGCAACCTCTTTTGGTACTGCACCAGTTATAACTTTCATCTTTGGATTTTTGCTGACGGTCTCTATGGTTCCAGGATCAGCTTTGAAGATTGCGCTTCTATTTAACAAAGTAACACTCTTACAATATGCGAGAAGTTGAGCGGCACTTTCGAAAGCGGCATTGCCTCCACCAACAACTACAACGTCTTGATCTGAATACATTGGTCCATCGCAGGTTGCACAATAGGTTAGACCTTTGTGTTCGAATTCCTTGGCACCCTTTATATCAAGCTGACGTCTGCTACTTCCGCTGACTATGAGAATAGTACGAGATTCGTAGGAGCTTTTATTTGTTTTGATTGAGAAGATTTCAGATTTGCTAATTTCAATGCAAGCTTCACCATCTTTGAAGGTTAAAATTTCGCTACCGTTTGACGGATCTTTTGCATAAGTTTTGGCGTGAGTCTCAAGATTCTTGGAAAGTTCAACACCAGAGATCGCCGCAGTACCAACCCAATTTTCAATTTTCTCTGAAACTGAACTTTGGCCAAGCCAATCTTTTGTGATAACGATCGTGCGCAAACGCTTGCGCGAAGCATAAACAGCCGCAGCTGCTCCAGCTGGTCCTCCTCCAATGATAGCAAGGTCGTAGGTCATGATGACATTTTAACACAAGTTCACATTATTGTGACAAATCCATCTTGTAAAAATCACAGAGTATTTTTTTAGAAAAGTCATAATATGCTGCACGAAAAGGATTGGTGCAATCTTTGTTTTGTGGAAGAATTTTATTTATAAATTGATATAAATCGGCTTCTATATATGTACCTGGGTATACTATCAATCTAAAAGTATCTTTTTTTACAAGTGTCTTAGGGAATGAAACCATTTGTTCTCTAATCAGGTGTGTGACGACAGTCTCTTCTAGTAGAAAATCAATATTACCATCATTTTGTTCTCTATTTGCTACGTCATCATTTATAACAGTGCTAAATTTCGGATCAGTCGTAATTGAACTTTTCAAGATATTGATAAATGCATCAAAGCATGGGACATTTAATATTGTATAATCCCAAGGGAGAAAATGTATAGCTTGGCTTATAAACTCTCTTTTTTTAACTATCATGTTATAGAGAGCATTACGGTGGGAAAGCATTTGTACGTTTGTTCGCTTT
>CAIPWS010000093.1 GCA_903868845.1 uncultured bacterium | reverse complement strand
GTCATAATAGGTGTGTCATTGGCTGTGTTTATATTGTTGGTAGCTACTGTTTTCGCTTCAACTTCGCCTGGAACATTTCCTGGACGATCTATATTTTCTATACAAGACGGCTCATCACTTTCTTCTATCGCTCACGATCTAGAAGATGCGAAGATAATACGTTCACCTTTTTTGTTCAAAACATTTGTTGTTTTGATAGGAGGAAGTACGAAGGTTATACGTGGAGACTATCTTTTCGATCAGCCACAATCTGTTTTGCGTGTTGCATATCGTATTTCTCGTGGTGTTCAAGGGCTGGCTAGATACAAAGTCACTATTCCAGAAGGTTTAGACTCGGTGGCTATATCGAATATCGTGAAGAAGTCTATACCAGGTTTCGACACAGCAGGCTTCATCACGCTTGCTCGTAAAAATGAGGGTTATCTGTTTCCAGATACATATTTCTTCTTCGAAAATGTGAAACCTGCAGATGTTGTAAGTGCAATGCGTGCAAACTTCAATAAGCAAACTGTAACGCTTTTGCCAAAAGTTGCTTCATTTGGAAAACCTTTGGCCGATGTCGTAACCATGGCTTCTATTGTCGAGAAAGAAGCTACAAGTACAGTGGATCGCCAGATCATTGCGGGAATCCTCTGGAAAAGACTGGCAAATAATATAGCTTTGCAAGTCGATCCTCCATTTTTCTATTATTTAAATAAGACCTCTGAGCAACTTACCGTCACAGATCTCGCTGCAGATTCACCTTACAATCTTTATAAACATACAGGTTTGACGCCAACACCTATAGACAATCCAGGTATAGATGCTTTGCAAGCGACACTGAACGCTTCTTCTACAAAATATTTCTTTTATTTATCTGACAGAAAGGGGAATATGCACTATGCAACAACTTATGAGGCTCATTTAGCAAACAAAGCCAAGTATATGTAAGAAAAGTTCGCCGCCTGATTCATATAAAAGCGGAAAGCAGTACTCATCGTCGTTAGACAATGGTACCGCCTATGTTTTGACTTGACCCGACCGTTGAATCAGTCCGGCCTGTTTCAGTTCACGTAGCAAGTGATCCTTATCGACAACTTTGTGTGCGCCGAATTCCAGAGCTCTCTTAGTGTCTCCATCCTTCAATACATTCGACATCAACCATATCTTAGGTGTCGGCTTCAGCTTATTTGCCGCAATGATTACTGCGAATCCATCCAAGACGTGCATATCCTTGTCTGTCAGGACATAGTCGACCACGTGATGCTCCAGCATTTCGATGCCTTGCTCGCCAGTTTCAGCGATCAATAGCGCATGCCCCTCTCTAATGAGGATGTGCGATATCAGCCCGCGATGGAACTGGCAATCTTCGACTAGTAATATGATCATTTTGCTCACCTCCTTTCTTTGTTTTGGTAAGCTTTGTTCTGACCGGGAAATATGCTATCATATAAAATATGAGAAGTCAAATTTCCAACCAATCAAACCAGGGTAAAAAGGTGTATGTTGGACTATCTGGAGGTGTAGATAGCGCTGTTTCAGCTGCTTTGCTACAAAAAACCGGCTACGATGTCACTGGAGTATATATAAAAGTCTGGCAACCAGACTGGATTTCCTGCACATGGAAAGAAGAAAGACGAGACGCTATGCGTGTTGCTGCTCATCTTGGTATTCCGTTTGTGACATTGGACCTAGTCAAGGAATACAAAAATGGAGTTATAGATTATATGTTGTCCGAATACGCTAGAGGTAGAACACCAAATCCTGATGTCATGTGCAATCGTGAGGTTAAGTTTGGTGGTTTCTGGAAATGGGCGAAAGACCAAGGTGCAAACTTCGTTTCTACTGGTCATTATGCTCAAGTCAAAAAATCTTCAAGAAAGGGTAAAGAAATATCTATGCTTGCTGGCGTCGATGATAATAAAGATCAGTCTTACTTTCTCTGGACATTGAATAAGAATGACTTGGAGCACATCATATTTCCAGTCGGACATCTAGAAAAAACTGATGTTCGTCGACTAGCAACCAAGTTTGGTTTACCAAATGCCAAGAAAAGAGATAGCCAAGGACTTTGTTTTATAGGCAAAGTCGATATAAAGGATTTTCTAAGACATTATGTGAAGAAAGGCCAAACCGGTTCAGTTGAAGGAGATGTTTTGAATAAATCTGGTGAAGTGATAGGCAATCATCCTGGCGCACTATTCTTCACACTTGGAGAAAGACATGGATTTTCTATTATAAAAAAGACAACGAAAGATGAACCGTATTACGTGATTGGTAAGGATATGAAGAAGAATACTCTTACTGTAGACAATGCTTATGTAGACAGTGGCGCATCGGAACACGGACGAATAGTGACTATTTCTATGACAAACTGGACAAACTCTGCACCGAAGATAGGCTCAAGCCTTATGGTTCGTACTCGATATCGTCAGCCACTTATCAAGGCGACTATCATGAAGATAGATACGCGTGACTCGAAGAACGTACTTACAACCATGAAGCTAAGCACTGTCACAGACCCAGTCACACCTGGTCAATCTCTTGTTATGTATAAAAATGAAGAGTGCTTGGGGGGAGGCATTATTTCCTAGATGTATTATAATGTGGCAATGAACCACCTTATGCGCATCACAAAATCCGACGGTAGCACACAATTATTCGAAGAGGAGAAGCTTGTTAGCTCACTCAAGAAAGTTGGAGCATCTCCAGATGTTATAGATGACATAGTCGACGAAGTCGAAAAAGAAATGTGGGAGGGCATACCTACATTGGATATTTACAGACGCGCTTTTGAGCTCCTGAAGAAACATTCAGCTCCTATTGCTGCAAAATATTCTATAAGAAGAGCTATGTTCGAACTTGGACCAGATGGTTTTCCTTTTGAAAAGTTTGTGGCGCGTGTATTCAAACTTTGGGGGTATGAATCTATAACTGACCAAACTTTGCTTGGTACATGTGTAGAGCATGAGATGGATGTTGTTGCTTGGAAGGATCACGACCTAGCCATGGCTGAAGTGAAATTCCATAATGAGTTTGGCCTCAAGTCAGATCTGAAAGTTTCACTTTATGTCAAAGCCAGATTTGACGATCTTGCAGACACAGAATTTGCTTACGGTGGTTTGAAAAGAAAGTTGACCGACAGATTCCTTTTTACAAATACGAAGTTTACAGAAGCTGCTATTCAATACGGAACATGTAAGGGTATAAACATGATCAGCTGGAACTATCCCGCTGACAAGAGTTTGCATAAGATTATCGATCACAATGCTTTGTATCCTATTACTTGTCTAGTCAGTCTAAGCCACCAACAAAAGAGAGACCTTATAAATATCGGTATTATCATTTGCTCAGACCTGTCTGCAAATCCAGATTCGCTCAAGGTTGTTGGTATACATCCTGAAGCTATAAAAGTAGTTCTAGCAGAAGTAGCTGTCATAGAGAAACTCAAAGTCAATTCCTAATATGAAGGTCAAGAAGAATAAGAAAGACAAGACCGGCAAAATGCAGGTCATACACGACAAACTGATTTCTCTTAAGGAGTCACCGCTTTACGAATACCGCACATCAAATAACTATTTTCCTGTAATAGGTGAAGGTAGTCTCGATGCGCGCATTGTTTTCGTCGGTGAAGCTCCTGGAAGAAATGAGGCCAAGACAGGTAAACCTTTTTGTGGAACTGCTGGCAAGGTTTTGGATAAACTTCTTAACCATGTTGGACTATCTCGTGAAAAGATTTATATAACAAATATAGTAAAGGATCGTCCGCCAGAAAATAGAGACCCGACACCAAAAGAGATAGAGGTATATGGGCCTTTACTAGATAAACAGTTTGAGATAATAAAGCCGAAAGTCGTAGTGGCGCTTGGTCGCTATGCTATGGGCTATATTATGACCAAGTTTGGACTCGGTGATGCGTTGGAGCCTATCGGTAAGGCTCACGGAAAGATTTATAAGGCCAAAAACTTGGATGTTATAACCCTTTATCATCCATGTGTGGCTGTATATAACCCTCATAACCTACCAAATCTTCTCAAGGATTTTGAGGTTTTGAAAAAGTACATTAAATGATATATTAAATTTATGAAAACAAATTGGAATCTTGAATTGCTCTATGAGT
This sequence comes from uncultured bacterium, assembly GCA_903868845.1. Lineage (GTDB taxonomy): Bacteria > Patescibacteriota > Minisyncoccia > Phycocordibacterales > PALSA-1337 > C7867-002. Next base: position 1,154 of record CAIPWS010000093.1, on the reverse strand, counting down.
CTGTCGCTGACCCGAGGATTGAGAAAGATTGTGTAGATCTTGAAAAGGCATTTTCTGCATTTGAGACTAAGTATGATCTTTCAGAAAAGACCTACTTGGAAGATAACAACGATTTACTTCAGTCTCTCCAAGAATATGAAACTCTGCTCAAGTCGACTACACAGAAGCCGTTGATGTACTATTTCTTTCTTCGTGACCTAGATAGCAGCAATACTGAGTATGTTTCCAAGATGAATATTCTTAGCAATAGATTTACTCAGGCTTTGAATAAAGTCAGTTTCTTTACACTTGCCTTGGCTGCTATAAAGAAGGAAAGACACGCGGGTATACTCTCAGATAAAAGCCTTGCATACTATAAGTATTTTCTAAATTGTTTATTTGATGATGCTAAGTACAACCTAAGTGTTGCTGAAGAGAAGATACTTTCATTGAAGAAGCTTCCGTCGAGTGAAATGTGGCTCAATCACACAGAGAAGATCCTTAATGCACAGACAGTTACTTGGAAAGGTGAGTTACTCCCAATTCCAAAGGCAAACTCTATACTCTCTGATCAGAAGACTCAGAAAGATCGAAAACTTTTGTCTGACAAGATAAATGTTGTCTTGAAGGACGTTGCAAGATTTGCTGAAGGTGAGATAAACGCCTTACTTACAGACAAAAAGATAGAAGATGAGTTGCGAGGTTTCGCTAGACCGCAAGATTGTACAATTCGTGGCAACAGAAATGATCCGAAGGTCATAGATAATCTTGTTGATGTTGTAACCACAAATTTTCATGTCTCGCAGCGCTATTATAAGATCAAGGCTAGATTGTTAAAGCTTAAGAAACTCAATTATTCAGATAGAGCTGCAAATATAGGTACAGTAAAAAGAGAATTCAGGTTTGAGAAAGCCTATACAAAGCTGATAGAAGTATTTGGAAATATAGATCAAAAGTACTCAGATATTCTTGCTTCATTTGTAGAAAATGGACAAATTGACGCATTTCCCAAGAAAGGTAAAAGCGGTGGGGCATACTGTTGTGGAGTATACGGACTGCCTACTTATGTTCTATTGAATCACAATGATAACCTGAGAGCATTTACTACCTTTGCTCACGAGATGGGTCATGCTTTTCATACTGAGCTTTCTAGAGCTCAAGGTCCACTTTATTCC
>CAIPWS010000092.1 GCA_903868845.1 uncultured bacterium | reverse complement strand
TTATTCCACTTGGTTTTTCTTGAGGATTCATGGATGTGTATTATATGATAGATTCTTCTATAACTTTACGGAAACCGATCGCTGCCTGACTCTTCTCAATATCATCTGTAGCTTTGGTCCAATTTAGAAAATACTGCTGTGCCAACTTCTGAGTACTTGGAGCAGCATTGAAAATCCCGTCCTTTATCCTATCAATATCAACTCCTTCAGGTTCTGCTTCTGTACCATAGACCATAATATTCCTGAGGCCATTATCATCAATACTTTCACCAGTTTTGGTTTCATTTTCTAATCCCGCAACCATAGTCTCATGAGTAACCTCATTTAGATTTTCATTTGATTTTCCCCAATTTCCTTTTAACATATATTTTATATTTAGGATATATTAATAATAACTACTGCCATAATACCACCTCTTTATGCTAATATAAAGTCATGAGATACGTACCCACAATCGGCTTGGAAATCCACGCTGAGCTAAAAACAGCCTCAAAAATGTTCTGTTCTTGCAGAAATAACCCCGACGAAGAGAAGCCAAACGTCAATATATGCCCTATCTGTATGGGCCATCCTGGGACTTTGCCTGTATTAAATAAGGGCGCTATAAAACACGTGCTCAAGGTGGGCGTCGCTGTTGGTGGCACTCTGGCTGACTTCACAGAATGGGATCGCAAAAATTACTTCTATCCAGATATACCGAAGGGCTATCAGATCAGCCAATTCAAATTCCCTCTTATCTCTGACGGTGAGCTCGCAGGTGTGAAACTCGAACGCATTCACCTCGAAGAAGACACTGCTCAATCTACTCATGATCAACATGAAAAAAGTCTTGTAAATTTCAATCGTGCTGGAGTTCCACTCATGGAACTTGTGACCAAGCCTGTGATACACGACGCGGAGACAGCGGTTCGTTTTGCGAAAGAGTTGCAATTACTTTTGAGATACCTAGGTGCTGGCGAAGCAAATATGGAAAAAGGTGAAATGCGCGTCGAAGCAAACATATCGGTGGCTTCTGCTGAAGCAACTGCCGCAGGAAAATTTGGTACGAAGACAGAGGTCAAGAACTTGAATTCATTCCGTTCTGTGGAACGTGCTATAGCTTATGAGATAGAGAGACAAAGCGCTATTTTGGAAACTCTAGAATCTGCGAAGAATGAATCCGAGAAAGCTGGTCTGGAAAAGGTTGTCCAAGAAACTCGTGGCTGGGATGACAGCAAGCAAAAGACTTACTCACAGCGCAGTAAGGAGAGTTCCCACGACTATCGTTACTTCCCCGATCCAGATATACCAAAGATGAAGATCTCCGAGATCGCTGAGTTTAGCATTGACGCACTTCGCAAAGAGATGCCCGAACTTCCTTGGGCTAAGCGCGATAGATATAAGAAGGATTATGGTATGACAGATAAAGAGGCAGCAGTTTTCGTAGAAAATGCATCGCTCGCAACTTATTTTGACGCCGTGATCAGTCCATTTAAGAGTGACTCCAAGCGCGTAAAGTTGGCTACAAACTATATATTGAGTGATTATCTACCTTCGTACGACCAAAACAATGCCATATCACCAAATACATTTTCTGAACTTATTTCTATGATAGCTGGTGGTGAAATTTCATCTCGTGGTGCAAAAGACACTTTGGCTTTACTTATAAAGAATCCTAGCGAATCAGCTCGTGCAGTTGCCGAGAAAAATGGTTTGTTGCAAAAGAGTAATGCTGCAGATATTGGTCCAATCATAGACAAAGTCCTCGCCGACAATGCAAAAGCGGTTACAGAATATCGTGCTGGTAAGGTCGCTTCAATACAGTTTTTGATAGGTCAGGCCATGAAGGCTACTCGCGGTGCCGCAAATCCAGATGTTGTGAAGAAGCTTTTGACTGAGAAGTTGGGTTAAGCTTTTCTTGGGTGAGTTTTTTGTTTAGTACTCGGAATCTGCGGGTGATATATGTGTCTTTTCAGACCATTAGCAAAGTGACCATTTTGTGGTCACTTTGTCGAAGGTGATCAAGGAGACATGTCGGTGCCAAACACGACAAAATTGTTGGAATTGAAAGCTGGTGGGGTTAGTATGTCGTCTCAAAAGGAGGAGTTATCCACATCTATAAACTAGAATCGCACGGTTGAGCCATTCTGGTTTATAGATGTGGACAAGGATACACTTGTGCAAAGCTAAGTAGGCGTTTTAAAAAACTGTGCCACCCCCGCCAGCACACCCGTGCATAGAAGCGACACATACTTTTCTTGACCTTTCGAACTTTGACGCCTTTTCCGACATTTTCTCCGCCCTACTTCTTACTCAAAATCTTCACCAATTCCTCCCCAAGTTTTTTGACGGCAGCATCGTCCAAAACAGAGACTTCGAAAATCTTGCCGATCACCTTACCATTTTCATCTTTCTTCAAATATTTTTCCAACTTCTTGTGAGCTGCTGCGACAACCTTTGGTGCAACCGTATCAGTCTTGGACAAAATTATTATTTCGGTCTTATCTACCAAACCTTCACCATATTTTTTCAACTCTTCACGAACGGTT
>CAIPWS010000091.1 GCA_903868845.1 uncultured bacterium | reverse complement strand
TCATGGGTGAACGGGACAAAATAAAGAGCGCTATAAATACAGAAAGGCGGCCATCGAAAGATGTGCCGCTTTTCGTTTGCGTGAATTTACAGCCTAAAATATAGGTTTATTGGTTGTACTTGACGAAAGGCATATAAATGTGCTATTATGTAGTTTGTAATGGGGATGTTTGACAAGGAAATAAATAGTAAAAAAGGGGGGAACTTTGAACTTGAATAATGCAACCAAATTGGTGTTGTTGTTGATGCTCGTCGCTGTGATCACTGGCTGTGGCCGACATGAATATGTGAAGCCACCGTCGGTCATGCCAGTGAGTGAACTAGAAAGATTCCATTGGGTGATTTCTGTTAAAGAAAGCACCCTTGACTTGCAAGCCAGTAATGGTGATGCAAAGGGGATTGTTCAGATCACTTATTCGGTGACTGATGAGTTGAACAAAGTTTACAGGACCAACTTTAGCCCACGCATGTGCATGGGTAATAAAGAAAAGTCTTGGAAAATGATGGACATGTATCTTAATCGTCCGGAGATGCAAAAAGTCTTCGGGTCGAATCCGTCATGGGCTGATAAAGCCGGTTCCTGGAGAGCAGGAATTTATGGCTATACTCACGGTCGAGGCAGGGCATACATCGAAAGATGTAAACAGATTGAGGCTCAAATGGGTTGGGGTGGTCCTAACTCATTATTCAAATAATCAGATCGAAAAATTCAACCTGAAATGGAGGACGAGATGAAAAGTTTTTATGTCCTATTCCTGACAGTCTTGTGTTTTGACGGCGTTACATTTGGAGACACTATTCCGAGCGGCGCTACGGCGGTTCTCAAGGTTGCTTCCGATCTCGCAAAGTGTGAGTATCGGGAAGGTTCGAACAATGCAACGGCCTTTGGCGAATGGTATGGTCTACCCAACCAACCCTGGTGTGCCATGTTTGTATCATGGTGCTTCAATGAACAAGGGTTATCTAAACTGGTTGCAGCTCAATCGGAGAAAGGTTTTGCGTCATGTGCGATCGGTCTTCGATGGTTCAAACAGAATAAGCAACTTGTTCCGATTGAAGAAGCATGTGCTGGGGATATCGTCTTTTACCGGTTTAGTAATAAAGACGGAAAAACCCACCACGTTGGAATCGTGGCAGAAAATCACCCCACCAAGGATCCTAAGCAGAGTTACTTGCGCTGTTACGAGGGTAACACCTCGAGTGATAGCAAAGGTTCACAGCGTGATGGTGATGGGGTTTACCTCAAGTTGCGGTCATATAGTCTGGTGATGGCAATCGCCAGACCGAAGTATTGAGTACGCGGGTAGGTATAGGTGAGGGCGGCAACGGATGGAGGTGTGGATGACTTAGGTCACGCACCTCCTCCGGAGCCAAATGATAAAGGCGATAAAATCGCCTTTTGTTTTTGCCCATTTTTCATAATTGGACTATAGTAAGAGTGCGGGCGCGTGGTGAAATTGGCAGACACGCAGCGTTCAGGTCGCTGTGAGCGCAAGCTCTTGGAGGTTCAAGTCCTCTCGCGCCCACATTTGCCAAATAATTTTTATAATTATCCTATTCTCGTTCTCTTGATCGCTATAGCAAAACCACCGACTCCAAGATCATGACCTATTTTGTTTGCGAGAGAACGCATGTATGTGCCACTAGAACATTTAATGAGGCACTTTAGTACAGTAAAGTGACTCGGGATTTGTGTTGATGCCTGACCGTGACCGCAGAGAACTTCATTCCATCGCCTCTTGATTTGATCTTGTCTAAAGTCACTACCAACTAGATCTATCATTGAAGTGATACGCACAAGCAAATCTTTCGCGCTTGCCTCGTAAACATCGAGTTTTTTAATATCATATATCTCAACCTCTTTGGTCGGCATTTCCTCAGTAATACCATCTGGTAATTTTCCTGCGCGTGCAAGTGTATGGAGCTGCTTTCCATTAAATGTTTTTGATGAATATGCGGGATATTCTTGAATAAATTTTCCAGCATATTTTTGCAGATCCAACTTATCGAATTCAATTTTGTCGATATTTTTGGCGGATTCTTGCAATGTTGCCAACCCGAGAGCATCGTAAGTGTCTGTGTCTATTCCAAAAACTATTTCTACTTCATATTCTTTGTCGAGACCCAAATATTTTTCTTTATTTTTGCATTCGTCACCGATAAGGATGATAAGCTGGCCTTCAGCCATCGGGTCGAGTCTGCCGGCATAGGTCATTGGGACTTGGCGCCACAGTGAGGCTCCAGACGGCTCATTCACGATCATGTCTGCACGAAAACGCTCCAATGCCTGTAGGGGAGTTTCACCAAGTTTCTTGTAGATCTGGACAATTTTGAGCATTTGAGGATTTGCTTTTGAAGATGAATTTACTGTCTTATCCGAACACTTGCCAGTATTATCTATTATGTTAACATTGTCTATAAGGAAGGAGGGACATTCACATATGACAGCTCACACGTTTCGCACGACCATCGTCTCGGCTATCGCCATCGGCATCATTGACGCGTCCTGATCCGCCGGACTGACGACCAGCTGTTCACCAGCTAAGAGACTTAACACAATCGATTTGCAGTAATGTGTTGAGGGAAAGCGGGCCGAAGTCTATGAGGGGCTGACATGTTCAACGGGGTTTGTACATGAAAGCGTCTTAGGACATGTGAGAGTGAATCACATCCTGACTGCGGAATAGT
>CAIPWS010000090.1 GCA_903868845.1 uncultured bacterium | reverse complement strand
GAACAAATAAAATACCCAACAAAATTATTTTTGGTTGGTTATATTTCCGAGGATATCAAATGTCTGATAGGGATTGATAATACGGAGGTGTATATTTCTAAAAGATCCATCAAACATATAATTGATCGACGTGGTTTTGTTGGCATTATAGATGAATTGGATACAATTATTTCTAGACCAACTAAAGTGGCAGACAATTCCGGTAAGCGATCAGGTAGTTACATATTTGCCATCATGAACGGAAAGGCTCGTGGTGCGGTTATAGAGATAACAAAAACGCCCGATTGTAATCGGGTCGTTTCTGCGTTTCTGATAAGCAAGAACACTTATAAGAAACTTATCGATATCTCTGGGAGGTCGGCCGTTCCTCCATTTTCTACTCTCCAAAGTGGAGAGAAATCCAGCTAAGCCGATTTTCTGGCGTCAGAGAATCTTACTGGTGTAATTATATCGTAAACGCTTTATATGAGTCCAGCATCCTTGAGAGCCTTGAAAGCACCCTTCTTCTGGATCGTGCGGAGACCACGAGCTGAGACTGTAAGAGCAATAGTTTTTTTGAGTTCAGGAACGTAAACACGCTTTTTCTGGAGATTTGGGTAACGGCGAATCTTGCCGCATGGGTTAAACTGCGTCGCACGTGTGCGGTTTGAATAACGGCCACCAGCCATTGAACCTCTCTTTGTTATATCGCAGATTTTTGCCATAAATATTTCGGTCGGCTTATGTTATCATGGAATAGAGATTTGGCAAGTCTCTTTTATGACAATTACCATTTTTACAATTATTATCCTTATCATATCCGTCATGGTTCATGAGCTGTCTCATGGCTATATGGCTGACTATTTAGGTGATCCGACAGCTCGTTTGGCTGGTAGATTGACCTTAAACCCATTGAGTCATATAGATATTTGGGGTTCTATACTCGTGCCTATCATCACTTCCTTCTTTGGTTTTACATTGGGCTGGGCAAAACCTGTTCCATACAATCCATACAATCTAAAAAATAAGAGAAGCGGAGAATTACTCATAGCCGCAGCTGGTCCAGTCTCAAACCTTGTCATTGCAGGAGTCTTCGGAACTATAGTTCGTTTCATGATGTTACATTATGGGGCATTGAGTAATTCATTTGCAGGATCTTTCGTAATGATCTCGTCATACATAGTAGTCATAAACATTGTCTTGGCTATTTTCAACCTCATACCAGTTCCTCCACTAGATGGTTCGAAGATATTGTTCTCTATTTTGCCACAGCAATATTCCAAGACTCGAGCAACTCTCGAAACTTATGGACCTATTTTTATTCTAATAGTCGTTTTTGTACTCTGGCAGTATGTTGTGCCAATAATTCCTTTTATTTTCAAGCTATTTACTGGGGTAGGGATGTAATTGCTGGCGATTGTAATACCAAAGTTAAAAATGCACCCCCTCCCAAGTTAAAACTGCATCCCCTTTCAAATATAGTAGTATTGGGCATATTAATTAACACATATATGCCGTGGATGAAATCAAGTTCACCGATTCCGAAAAGGATCGGTATGATGTCATAAGCTCGTGTATTGATGGAGAGATTACTAACAAGGAGGCCTCCATTCGTCTCGGACTTAAGATTCGATGGATACAGATGCTAAAGCGTTCGGTCGAACAGAGTGGTAAGAAAGGCGTTGTTTATAAACTAAAAGGACGAGTCTCTAATAATGCAACCAATAGAAGCTCCATCAAAAACGTCGCTTTGTTTTTTGAGAATATCAAACATCAAGACTTTGGCCCAACATTCGCGCAAGAAAAGTTAGCTGATATTGGTACTGTAATAAGTACTGAAACACTTCGATTAATGATGATCAAGAATGATATCTGGAAGCCACATCCAAGACGCGGTCCACAAATAATACATGTCTGGAGAGAACGTAAAGAATGTTTCGGTGAGCTGGTGCAATTTGATGGTTCATATCACGATTGGTTGGAGACTGGCGAAGAGGAATGTCTGCTTGCTGCGATTGATGATGCAACAAGTAAGGTTGTGCAAGCCGGCATTGAAGACAACGAAGGTGTCTATGCGGTCTTTCGCTTCTGGATGGCGTATGTAGTGGCCTACGGACGTCCTGTGGCTATATACCTAGACAAATTCAGTACCTACAAGATTAATCACAAGAATGCTGTAGACAATGCAGAGTTCATGACTCAATTTGAGAGAGCTATGCTGGAGTTAGACATCGAAGTAATCTGTGCCAATTCGCCGGAAGCAAAAGGTAGAGTTGAGAGATTGTTTGGAACTCTTCAAGATCGCATGATAAAAGAAATGCGTTTACTTGATTTAAAGGAACGTGATGAAGCTAATCTCTACATCTATGAGAGATATATTCCTGACCACGACAAAAGATTCAGTGTGATTGCAAAAAATCCTAACGACATGCACCGTCCACTTACAGACGAATTGAAGGCTAAGCTGCCGTCAATATTTTCCGTACAGTCAAAACGTAAAATAAACAACGATTACACTATTCAATTCAAAACAAACTGGTACCAACTGAAAGACCAACAACCGACTTCGATTTACAAACGTGATGAGGTAATTGTTGAAGAACGACTAGATGGAACCACTCATATTCGTTTCAAAAGTTTCTACCTAAAGTTTCATGTTCTACCAGCGAGACCAAAACCCATTTACGTGCCAGTCGTAGCTTTAACACTAAGAAAACCAACGCAAAAGCCACCAAAAGATCATCCTTGGAGGAACTTCAAATTCTGAAAATTTCGCCAAAAATACAATAATCACAACACATTAATTCAATCTACAACAGATGCAGTTTTAACTTGGGTCTGACAGTAATTGCTGGCGATTTGCCCTCTCTCCACCTTTATGTTACATTGTGCCCACTGCTCATAGAGCACAGCGGGGTAAGCCCCGGAACATTATTCAGGTAATCATGAGTAATCGTCAGGGTGGGCTAGCGCACTACGAATAAAATTCGAATATGCGTCAGCCAACTAATACCCGAAGCGGTGAAAAATTCAGGATTGCCACGTTAACAAAAGCATAAAAAATGCCTACTATTAATCAGCTCACAAAGTCGAATCGAAAGCGTTTCAAGCATAAGTCAAAATCTATTGCTTTGACCCGCACTTTCAATACGATTGCAAACAGACCGGTATTCATACCAGCTCCGTTCAAGCGTGGTGTATGTGTGAAAGTTACAACAAAGACTCCTAAGAAGCCTAACTCAGCTATCCGTAAGATCGCTCGTGTTCGTCTTACAAATGGAATGGAAGTCACCGCCTATATCCCAGGTGAAGGTCACAACTTGCAGGAACACTCAGTGGTCATGCTTCGTGGTGGTCGTGTGAAGGACGTCGGTCTCCGTTATTCTATCGTTCGTGGAGTACTTGACTGTGCCGGTGTTGAAAAGCGCCGCAAAGGTCGCAGTCAGTATGGAAATAAAAGGCCAAAGGCTGCGAAAATTTAACAATTAAACCATTTAACTATTTAACTATTGTTCAATTGTGAAATTGTTAAATTGTAGAATTAAAATAACATGCGAAGAAAATTAAACATCAAAAGAGAATTGAAGCCAGATATAGACTATCAGTCACTCAAATTGGCTAAATTTACAAACTACATCATGGATTCTGGAAAGAAGACTATCGCTAGAAAGATAGTCGCCGACTGTATGAAGGCGATCAAGGAAAAGGCAAAGGTTGAAAATCCTCATGAAGTCTTCGAGGCAGCTTTGCGCAATACATCTCCAGCCATGGAAGTTCGTTCACGTCGTGTTGGTGGTGCAAACTACCAAGTTCCTCGTGAAGTTCGTCCAGAGCGTAAGAATGCTTTGTCTATGAAATGGATCATCGAAGCAGCTCGTGGAAAGAAGGGTGCTCCTATACACCTCAAACTCGCTGACGAGATCATTGCCGCTTCGAAGAATGAAGGTGAAGCCGTCAAGAAGCGCGAAAACGTTCACAAGATGGCCGAAGCCAACAAGGCTTTCGCTCACTTTGCTTGGTAAGTAATTTTCCACAGTTTTTACACAAAAAGGTGATGTCGAAGGGCATCACTTTTTTGTTTGTTTGATAGAATATATGTAAGTCCCACCTAATTTATTAAAACCGCGTGATACTAGCGTGGTGCTAACTATTATAATTTATGAATAAGAAACCACTTAAGACAAGTGTAATTTTACCGGTGACCCCAGAGTTTGTTGAGCGACGAATCTATGTAATTCGTGGTAAGAAGGTTATGTTAGATAGTGATCTAGCAGAGTTGTATCAGGAAGAAACTAAGAATTTAAATTTGTCAGTCAAACGTAACAGAATTCGTTTTCCAGAAGACTTCATGTTTCAACTAAATAATATAGAATCAGAATCTTTGAGGTTGCAAATTGTAACCTCAAACACGGGACGTGGCGGAAGACGCTACCAGCCGTATGTTTTTACAGAGCTTGGTGTGG